>CAYGDS010000001.1:0-28015 GCA_964348595.1 uncultured Gammaproteobacteria bacterium
CTCTGGACGTTGATGGGACTCGGAATCGTAGCCCTTTGGAAATACATTTCGAAAAAATAGATGCAACGAGGAGTTGCCCACAGCGCAAGACGAGATGCGTAAGACGAAAGATCTGTCCGCTGACTTCTGTCTTCGACACTGAGCCCAGACGAAGCGAGAACGGACATCATCTCTAGATGGAGATTTCAATTCCAACCGGGCAGTGATCGGAGCCCAGGACATCTTTGTCGATCCACGCTTTCGTGACGTTTTTCTTTAACTCGTCACTCACGAAGAAATAATCAATTCTCCAGCCGACGTTGCGCTCGCGCGCCCCGCTTTTCATGTCCCACCAACTGTAGTAACCCCCGTTTTTCTCAAACAAGCGAAACGTGTCGATGTAGCCGGCTTTGACGAGCGCGTCAATCCAGTCGCGTTCGATGCGCATAAACCCACTGATGTGTTCGTTCTCCTTTGGTCGTGCGAGGTCGATCTCTTCGTGGGCAGTGTTCACGTCTCCACAGATAATGATTGGTTTCTTTTTGCGGAAGGACTCAACGAGCTTCAAAAATCGTTTGTAGAACTCGAGTTTGAAGTTGAGGCGCTCCTCTCCCGTCTTGCCGTTCGGAAAATACACGTTGAAGAGGAAGAATTTTTCGAACTCGAGTTGGACGATGCGACCTTCGCCGTCCAGAAAGGGATCTCCGAAGCTCGTCTCGGCAAAGATCGGTGAGTGCTTGGTATATACGGCCGTGCCGCTATAACCTTTTCGTATCGCGCTGCTCCAATACGATTCGTACCCGTCTGGGTGCACAAGCTTCGGCGAAAGCTGGCCGACCTCGGCTTTTGTCTCCTGCAGACAGACGATGTCGTGCTTCGCCTCGTGAAACCAGTCGAGGAACCCTTTGCGCTCAGCGGCGCGGACTCCGTTGACGTTCCAAGAGACAAGGGATAGGTGCGTTTTCGGCATGAATGAATTGTAAAGTGTCGGGAGCAAAGTGAAAAGTCTGATACGATACACGCATGGACATCTTCTTGGCGGTTGTTTACGTAATCCTCGGACTCATTCTTCTGGCATATGCTTCGGATTGGTTCGTTGATGGCGCGGCTGGTATTGCAAAACGTCTCAATATATCGGATCTGGCCATTGGCCTTACGATCGTGGCATTCGGCACTTCCGCCCCAGAGCTCGTCGTCAGCGTCCTTGCCGCTTGGAATGGGGGATCAGAAATAGCTCTGGCGAATGTGATTGGTTCGAATACATTCAATATTCTTGTCGTGCTCGGCGTCGCGTCGATCATCTATCCGCTCAAAGTGACCAAGCCCACCATTTGGAGGGGGATTCCCTTCAGTCTGTTTGCGATCCTTGTGCTTGGCGTGATGGCGAATACGGCGCTCATCGATCGTGGAGGAGAGGCATCGGTCAGTCGGTCGGAGGCGATCATTCTCCTCGCATTTTTCATCGTGTTCATCTATTACGTCATGGGCATCTCGCGAGATGCCCCGTCCAACGAGGCGAAAGGGTTGCCGAAGGCAGAGACCATGACCTGGCCAAGGTCCACCTGGCTGATCTGTATCGGACTGGCAGGATTGATTGTTGGCGGGCGTTTGACCGTCGATGGGGCTGTGTCGTTTGCGACGTGGCTCGGGGTCAGTCAGACGCTCATCGGTCTTACGATCGTCGCGGCTGGTACGTCGCTGCCAGAGCTCGCAACCTCCGTCCAGGCGGCACGGAAGAAAAGGGATGATATCGCGGTAGGGAATATCGTGGGCTCGAATATCTTTAACGTGTTTTTTATCGTAGGAATCGCGGGGCTGGTGCGGCCATTATCCATTTCTCCCTTCCTCATCATGGACGGTGCGGTGGCGGCTGTTGCGACGATCTTGCTCTTTGCATGTTTGTTTATCGGGCGTCGCCATATGATCGATCGTTGGCAGGGCATCGGGTTTATCGGTGGATACGGCGCCTACCTGCTTTACCTTGTGCTTCGAGGGTAGCATCACCACGTCGGCCTCGGCGTGTTAGCATGTTGTCATGCGTCAAATGTCTGGACCGAAAGGCGCCTCGTATCTCCAACAGGCGCTTAAAGGCGAGCGACTCGTTGCCGAGCCGATGCGTTCGGAGTGCGTATGCGCCGTCGTCGTTCCGGTAATGGCAGAGCCGATAAAACGAGTTCTCTCGTTGCTCGAGTCGCTCGTACATCAACAAGAGGTTCAGCAAGACGCGTTCGAGGTGATCGTTCTCGTGAATCGCCCGACGGACAACGGATCCAACGATTCCCGTCGTGCGGAAGCCATGAACGCTCTGGTACTTGGACTCCCCGTTTGGGCGAATCGAGATTCGTTCGACACCGTGCATCGATACGGGTCAGATGTGGTCGACCGCTGTCGAGCGATTCGTGACCACGTGACGGCTCACGTCATCGATAAAAGTTCGCCCGGCGAAGAACTTGCGGATGGGAACGTCGGCAAAGCGCGCGACCGTGCGTTGGCAGAGGGGTGCTTACGATTCGATCGCATTGGGAAAGACGGACTCATCATCATGACGGATGCTGACGTGCGTTTTACAGATGCGTACCATCTTGCAAAAGCACTCGAAGTCTTTCGTGCAGACCCGGACATGGTCGCGGCATCCGGCGGTGTGGACTTCGTACTCGATCCCGATGAGGAAGAGGCGAACGTGCGCGCAGAAATCATTCGTGCCTTTGAACGAATCCTTCGTTTCAAACGCTGGAGCCACATGCAGGACTATCTCGCGGGACGCAAGATGCGCTTTGTGCCGCAGGGAGCTTTTTTCGGCAATCACATCCTCGTTAGAAGTTCGATCGCTTCCGAAGTCTGTGGTGTGCCGCATCGCCTGCAACACGAAGACACCGTGTTTGGTATGCGTTGTCGCGAGTACGCCGCATCCCATCACAAACGCGTTGGCGACGTTTCGCGTGCCTTGCGTGTCTCATCAGCGTTGCGTGAATCAAATCGCACGTGGCAGTCGTTCTCGGCAGAGGCTCTCCGTCGACGTCCAGTGTTCGTCGATGAACGGGAGTACCAGGCGCTTGTCCGTAAGCTCTCCTCGCAACCAGCAGGGCGTCTCCTCCTCTCAGCCCTTGACGATACGGGCCGAGCTCTTTACGAGGACGTTGTCATTGTGTCGTCCCCCTTGGTACGCTCTGCCTAGAAATTTTATCCACTATTCCATATGAAAAACCGCATCATTTTTTGGGTCCTTGCGGCCGTCGCCGTCATCGCCGGGTTCCTTCTGTTTAAGCCCGCCAGTGCACCGGTTCCTGATGAGGAGGTGGGGAAGGAAGAGGCAATGGAGTTTAAGGCCATTACTCCGAACCCGAATCTTGATGGCGAGGTGGTCCTGGGGGCCGTGTTTCCTCTGACGGGGAACGGTGCCGCCTATGGTTTGCCAATCCAAAAGGCGACCGAGCTTGCTGTGGAAGAGATCAACGCTGTAAGTGGTGTGGGGGGCAAGAAAATGGTTATTCGATACGAGGATGGAAAGTGTGACGGCAAGGAAGGCCTCACGGCCGCTCAGAAACTCGTGAACGTCGATAACGTGCAAGTGATTTTTGGTGGCGTGTGCTCAAGTGAGGTGCTCGGCATGGCGGATCTTGTGAACGAAAAGAAACGCGTGGTGATCTCGCCTTCTGCAACGTCGCCGGATATTACCAAGCTTGGTGGCAATTACGTATTCCGTTTTGCTCCGTCCGACGCGCTTGCGTCAACCGTTGCTGGCCGCTATGCCGTCGAACAGGTCAAGGCAAAGCGCGCAGCCGTCCTGTCGGAAAATACGGATTATCCGCAGGGACTCCGTCGCGGGTTTAAGGTCGAATACGAAACGCAGGGCGGTCGAGTCGTTCTCGATGAAACGTGGAACACGGGCACAAGCGATTTCCGCACGCTCGCGCTGAAAGTGAAAAATGCGGACGTCGATGTGATTTACATCGTCCCGCAAACCCCGGCGCCCGGCATCACCTTGCTCCAAGCCCTGAAAGATCAGGGGGTCACAGCCACGATCCTGACGGCAGAGGTGCTGATCGGACGCGACGTGGCAAAGGACAATGCGGTGCTGATGGAAGGAGTGTACGGATTTGAGGCTGCGTATAATGAGCAAGGATCACGCGCGATCACGTTTGCTAATGCCTATAAGGCACGATACGGCGAAGAACTCGCATTCCCGTTCTTCATGGCGAACGCGTACTCAGCGGTTTATCGCATGAAGGAATTGGTCGAGGCCGTAGGGAATGATGGCGCATTGCTCGTTTCCGAGCTCGCACGAACAAAGGACTGGTCCGGCGGTGCACTTGATGGTGTGTCGTTAGACTCTCATGGCGATATTCAATGGAAGACGTACTCAGTCAAACTTATCAAAGGGGGCGAGGTCACAGAAACAGGGATCTTCGAGCTGTAAGCCATGGACGTCGCGCTTCCGCTCCTCGTCAACATCTTCATTCCGAGCGCGTCACTCGTCCTCTTGGTAGCGGGATTCAGCTTGGTGTACTCCGTGAGTCGGGTGATGCACATTGCCCACGGTGCAGTTGCCATCCTCGCAGGATATCTCTTCTGGTTCGGATATAGCGTGCGCGGCCTTCCGTTTGCGGTGGCCGCGTTTGCGTCTCTCGCTATTGCGGTCGTTGTTGGTCTTGGGCTGAATGAGATTGTCTACGAGCGTCTGCGATCACGACGAAATGTTTCCGGCGCAGGACTCATGATTGCCACACTTTCCGTGCTGATCATCATCGAAAATCTGACCCTTGGGCTCTTCGGATCCTCTACGAAGAGTTTTCCGGACTTGAAGGGAGCCGTGCATGCATTTGGGTCCGCTGTGGTTACGGATGCACAGCTCTACTCGATGATCCTTACGGCGTTCTTGATGGGAGGACTTATTGCTTGTATTCGATGGACGAAAACCGGGAAGGCGCTGCGTGCGGTCGCAGATCATGAAGGGGCCGCGGAGATCGTGGGTATTTCTAGCCTGAACATGCGCCGGCTCGCCATGGGAATCGCCTCGGCCTTTGGAGCTATCGGCGGGATGCTATTTGCGGTCGAGTACAACCTCGAGCCGACGATGGCGACGACGGTCGCTGTTCGCATCTTTACCGTCGCACTTGTCGGCGGCATCGGAAGTTTCGGCGGGGCGATCGCAGGGACGCTCGTCATGAGCGCGGTGTTTGTGCTCACGGGTTGGTTCTGGCAGCTCGGTTGGACGACGTTCGTCGAATTCAGCGTGTTGTTTCTCGTGCTACTCCTGAGACCAAAAGGTCTCTTGGCTGTGTCACGGCGCGACGTATGATCGAATACGTGCTCGCGCTCCTTTCGCTGTGCGCCATCTTAGGCATCGCCGCACTTGCATTAGATCTGGCGATCGGACGCACGGGTATCATCCACCTCGGGATCGTTGGACTGATGGCCGTCGGTGCCTATACAGCGGCGGTCGTGTCGACAGAGTACGCAATCAATCCGTGGCTTGCGCTCGTTGCGGCCATGATCGTTGCCGGGGCGGTGGGCGGGGCGATCGGATTCATCACAAAATCCCTACACGGCGATCAACTTGCAGCCGTGTTGCTCGGATTCAATTTCATGGTGTACAGCCTCGCGCTCAATTGGACCGAGTTCACGCGCGGGCCGCTCGGGATTCCGGGGATCGATCGTCCGGCGGGTCTGTCGACGAGCCTCGCCTTCGCTCTCTTCACGGCGCTCTTGTTTGGGCTCGCCGTGTTCGTCATGGGACTCCTTGGTCGATCGGTACTCGGGCGTCGGCTCGCGGCCGTTCGCGACGATGAGCTCCAGGCGCGCGTGCTCGGGATCGCAAGTTTTCGCTTGAAACTCATGACGTGTTGCGTATCTGGGGCCGTTGCAGGGCTCTCCGGTGGTTTGTATGCTCAATTTGTGAGTTTCATTGATCCCGCCAGCTTCTTTCTCCCGCTCCTCGTGCTCGTGCTCTCGATCGTCTTCGTCGGCGGTCTCGGTTCGGCACGGGGTATTCTCCTAGGAAGTTTGATCATGACGTTTGTTCCCGAAGCGATCCGCTTCATCCCCGGCATCCCTCCGGTGTGGATCGGATCCGGCCGCGCCATCTTGTTCTCAAGCGCCCTTCTTCTGATCGTTCTGGCACGTCAGAAAGGCATTCTTGGTCGCGTAGAGCTTCCCTCGTCTTATGCTGAAGGCTCATAATCTCAGCAAGCACTTTGGTGGTGTAACGGCTGTCGATGGCGTTTCGTTCGAGCTCCGAGCGGGAGAGGTCACGGCGCTCATTGGCCCGAACGGTGCGGGCAAGACGACGTTGTTCAATCTTCTTTCAGGCACGACCGTGTTCGATCGTGGGACCCTCTCATTTAACCAACGTGACATCACGCATGCATCTCCTGAGGCGCGTGCCCGTGCCGGTATCTCACGCACGTTTCAGCTTGCGCGTCCCTTTCGCAATTTGACCGTGGGCGATCATATGCGACTCGCCATGGACGGCGGTGTCGGTTCGACGGGTGACCCAGGGTCCTGGCTTGAACGTGTGGGACTCGCATCCCTCCCACTTTCGCTTTCGGCGCTCGATCTTTCTTACGGACAAAGCAAACTTCTCGGGCTTGCCATGGCACTTGCTCATCCCCACGACCTCCTTCTGCTCGATGAACCTGCCGCCGGGGTCAACCCGGTCATTCGCGCACAATTGTCCGAACTCTTGCGATCATTGCGCACAGCCGGGATGACCACGCTGATCATTGAGCATGATATGGGCTTCGTGATGCCGCTTGCGGATCGTGTTCTGGTGATGGATCGAGGGCGTCTCATCGCAGATGGTTCGCCCGAGTCCATTCAACGCGACGAGGCCGTGCTCTCGGCGTATCTTGGTGCACACGTATGAGCCTCTTACGATTGGAACGGGTGAGCGCTGGATACGGCTCGTCTCTCGTGGTCAGGGATGTGACCGTCGAGATTGCTCCCGGGGAGGTGGTGTGTCTACTTGGTCCAAACGGCGCGGGGAAGAGCACGGTGCTCAAGGCCGTGTTCAAGCAAGCGGATATCCAGGACGGACGCATCGCATTCAAAGGAGAAGATATCACGAAGCACGCGACTCATGAGCTGCTTGAACGTGGAATCGCGTATGTGCCGCAGGGGCGCATTAATTTTCCAACGATGACGGTGCGTGAGAACATGGAGATGGGCGGCTTCTTGCTGCATGAGCGGTCGATCGTAAACGAACGCGTTGCATTTCTCGTGGAGCGGTTTCCGATGCTCAAGACTTTGCTCGATCGACGCGCCGGTTCATTGTCCGGCGGCGAAGGACAAATGCTTGCCATCGCTCGGGCCTTGATGATGAACCCATCGCTGCTCCTGCTAGACGAGCCCTCGCTCGGGCTCTCGCCAATATCCGTAGAGGAAATCTTCGGGCAATTACGCGCCTTCGTGGGTGAGGGGATGGCGATTCTCATCGTCGAGCAAAATATCCATATCGCCTTGGACGTCGCCTCGCGAGGCTATCTTCTCGCGGCTGGCTCGGTGGTGTTCGCGGGTTCGAGCGCGGAGCTCGGTGATCCCGAGCGCATGCGGTCCCTGTACCTGGCTGTATGACACGGGGCACCGTTTATGCTATCGTTTATATCATGGCATCCAAGAAACCAAAGCGCTTGATTATGGTTATCGAAGACGATCGAACGCTTCAATTTACCCTCAGAACAGTGCTAGAAAAAGCCGGGTATGAAGTCCTCAGTGCCGAATCCGCAGAAGACGCGTCCAAGCAGCTCAAGACCCACCGACCGGATCTCGTGTATCTCGATATTCTGCTTCCGGGTATGAGCGGACTCGATCTGCTTGAGAAGATGCGAGCGCAAAAATCTCTCCAAAGTACTCCGGTATTCATTCTGACCCAGTTTCATAACGAGGAGTACCGGCGGCGAGCGCGTGATCTCAAAGCCATGCATTATTTTGTTAAGGCTGAATACGGACTCGCTGAGATCATGAAGGCGACGTCGGAGGCGTTGGTGAAATGAATCATCGTTTTGATGGCCAACCGAAGCATCGCACTGGACCCTCGCTGGAAGGCAGGGTTCGGCTTGCTGCGGCCCTGATTGCCGTTCCAGTCCTCGTTCTCATTGGACGGCTCTTCCAGCTCCAGGTAATCGATGGTCGAACGTATAAGGTCCTCGCTTCTGACCAACATGAAGTGCAAGCCTCGCTCATCCCCAAACGCGGATCGATACTCGTTCGCGATCGATGGGATGGATCTCTACAGCCCCTCGTGAAAGATCGTGACGTCTGGCAAGTGTACGCCATCACGCGTGAGATGAAGGAGCCTGAGAAAACCGCAGAGGACGTCGCACAGGTCTTGGGACTCGCTATCCCGGATCTTGTACAAACGTTTGCGAGTTCGAGTTACGCGGTCTTGTCGAAGGACGCGTCACAAGCAGCCGTTGATCTTATCCGCGAAAAACGGATTCCCGGAATCGGCGTTGCGAAAGCGCAAACGCGTTTCTATCCGGAACAAGGCCTCGGCGGACATATTCTTGGGTTCGTAAATTTAGGGGATGATAATCGTCGTGTAGGCAGATACGGCATTGAAGGCAACTTTCAAGAAGAGCTCGCGGGTGCCTACGGAACGCTGTTGATCGAAAAGGATGCGGCGGGACGCCGCCTCACGATTGGTTCAATGGAACTCAATAATGCGAGAGATGGATCAGACATCGTTCTCACGATCGATCGTACGATTCAGTACGAAGCTTGTCGTCAGATCAAGCTCGCCGTTGACAGTTTTCAGGCCAAACGTGGATCCATTGTCGTGATGGATCCGAATACGGGCGCTATATGGGCCCTCTGTTCGTCTCCGGATTTTGAACCGGAAACCTATAATAAAATATCTGATATTTCCGTACTCAACAACCCGGTCATCTTTGATCAATACGAGCCCGGCTCCGTGTTCAAGCCAATAACCATCGCGGCGGGCCTTCATTCTCAAAAGATCAATCCTCGAACGACGTACACCGATGTTGGAGAGGAAGAGATCGATGATTTTACGATTCGCAATTCGGACAAGCAGGCGCACGGCGTTCAAACCATGACGGATGTTCTGCAAAAGTCGCTCAACCTTGGCACGATTTTTGTCCAGCGCACGCTTGGGAAAGATCTCTTTCGCGACTATGTCGAACAATTTGGCTTCGGCACATCCACCAAGATCGAACTTGGCCCTGAAGTCGCCGGGGATATCCGTCCACTTTCAAAAAAAGGGTCGGTGTTCGCGGCTACCGCATCATTCGGGCAGGGGATTGCCGTCACTCCCATCCAAATGATCGCGGCGTTCGGTGCGCTCGGGAACGGCGGCAAGTTGTATCAACCGTATATTATTGACGAAGTTCGACATTCTGACGGAACAGCGCAGCGGACCGTTCCACATCTCGTTCGTGAGCCGATTGACGCGCGCACCTCACGCTTGGTTTCCGGCATGATGGTGACCGTGGTTGAACAGGGGCACGGCAAGCGCGCGGCGGTTCCCGGGTATTACGTGGCGGGCAAGACGGGTACGGCCCAGATCCCAAATCCCGATGGGCCTGGGTATCTCCCCGGAGTCACCATAGGTACCTTCGCCGGATATGCGCCTGCGAGCGACCCAGCATTCGTGATGCTTGTGAAAATCGATGAGCCGAAAACAGTCCAGTTTGCGGAAGCATCAGCCGCCCCCGTATTCGGGTCCATGGCGAAATTTCTCCTCTCCTATCTCCAGGTGAAGCCCGAACGTCCCATCCTCGACGAACCACTCAAGCCCGCCATCTCAAATGTTTCGACGCCAGTTGCGAGCAGTACGGCGCCCTAGAGGAGCCGGAAGGCACGCATTTACAGTCAGCCGCTAGCGTGTTTTGATGAGAGTCCTATGACTTCCACGGAACGCTGGCTTGGGAATGCTGCGCGAGCGGTTATTGCACGCGAGCGCCCATTCATTGTTGCGATCACCGGCGCCGTGGGGAAATCCACGACAAAGCAAGCGGTGGCCGCCGTTCTTCGGGCTTCAGATCGCCCGCGAAACGAGATCCGTGTCTCTGCGAAGAACTATAATAACGAACTGGGCGTTCCATTAACCGTGTTTGATGCAGAGGCCCCGGGACGTTCGATCCCATCATGGCTTCGGTTGATCGTGAAGGCCTGCCTTGCGAAATTTGGGTTACGGCGCGTGTGTCCGAAGACGCTCGTCCTCGAGATGGGCGCGGATAAGCCGGGGGATATCGCGTATCTTACGTCGATCGCGACGCCGGATATCGCGATCGTAACCGCCGTTACACCTGAAGGATCCGACATTGCGCCAGTGCACACGGGGAATTATGCGTCGATCGATGCCGTGGTCGCAGAAAAGGGTTCTCTCGTGAAGGCTGTGCGCACGGGAGGGACGGTCATCGTGAACGCGGACGACAAGCGGACCTTTGCCATGCGACATTCCACGGCCGAGCATGTCCTCACGTTCGGCGAGGCGGATGGCGCGGATGTGCGTATCAAGCAGACGTCCATTCGATTGGAGGTGACCGAACACGGGAAAGTCCCGGTCGGGCTCGATATCGAACTTGAAACGTACCAGCGCGCGTTCCGTTTCTTCGTCCCTGGTGTGTTCGGGCGTCCCATTGCGTATGCGCTTGCGGCTGGCGCCGCAGTCGGCCTTGCCCTCGACGTGTCAGATGAGCAAATCCAAGACGCGGTCTCCGCACTCGAAATTTTGCCTGGCCGCACGCGCATTCTTCCGGGGATTAAGCATACGACGATCCTCGACGATTCGTATAACGCCTCGCCCGCAGCGGTGCTCTCTGCCGTACGCGATCTGATGAGCATGCCGCTTGCGCCGGGCCAAAGACGTGCCGCGGCCATCGGAGAGATGCGAGAGCTTGGGCCGGATGCTGCGACATTGCACCGCATGGTCGGATCCGAGGCGGCCAAAGCGGGGATTGACCTTCTCGTGTGCTGTGGTATCTTTGCCGGCGCCATGGCGGAAGGCGCACGTGCCAATGGGATGACTCCGGAAGCTGTGCAGGTCGTGCACGACGCACCAGAAGCCGGTCTGTTTCTTCAGAAATGGATCAAGCCAGGAGACGTCGTTCTCGTGAAAGGCTCAGAAGGACCACTGCCATCGAGTCCGAATTTCCGTACGACTACCGGAGTTCGGATGGAGCGCGTCGCCAAAGAATTGATGGCCGAGCCTTTACGCGCGTCAGAGCTCCTCCCGCGACAGTTGGAACGTTGGTTAGAATAATAGAAGACGAGGCCCGTTCGTCTAAGGGCTAGGACATCACCCTCTCACGGTGAGAATGGGGGTTCGAATCCCCCACGGGTCACCATCGAGCTCAGCTCGAACACGAAAAAAATCGCGCCACGACGCGATTTTTTTCGTGTGTGGTATCATGAGAGAGAAGGGACGCACGTATGCAACTTAGTCGGGTTCGATTATCAACCCAATTTTTGCTCGGCATTATAGCCGTGATGCTATTGACGACGGGAGCTTACATCGTCTTGCGTGGCAGGGATCTTGTGCGAGAAGCGAGGGCGCGAACGGAAGAACGAGATCTCACCTATGCCCGGACACTCGCTCGTAGTATCGAGATTCACCTTGGGCACGACATCGCGGTCGTTGAGACCCTCGCGGGATCCGTGAGATCGGTCCCGTACACGACCGCGGTTCTGACACCGTACGTGGAAAACGCAGCTCTCAAGAATCCCGATTTCGCCGGTTTGGGCTTTTCAGATCTCAATAATAAGATCATTGCCACGCTCTTACCCGATGAGACGGTAGAAGAAAAACGTCGTCCACTTGGCCTCGATATAGGCGCGCGTGCCTACGTACAGGAGGCGCTTGCAAAAAAACAAACAGCAGTATCTGACGGGCTTGTATCTCTCGTGACGGGCGAGCCGACGATTGCGGTCGCGGTGCCGGTTTTTGATGAACAGGAGAAGTTTCATGGCCTGGCCATAGGTGCAGTGAAATTGGAGGCCCTGAAGAAAATAAGTGAGGCCGTGCTCGGAAGTGAAAGCGCCCTCCCTGTTGTTATTGATCCAAAGGGTCAGGTGGTCCTGCACAAAAATGAAACCTACGTTCGTCAGCAAAGAATCATTATAGACCTTGCACCTGCGAAACGTGTCTTAGCCGGGGAGGAAGGATTTATCGAATCCTTCACGGATATAGATGGCGTAGAGCGAAGCGCGGCGTTTGCACCCATCTTTGGACTGGGTTGGGGGGTCTGGGTCGCTCAAGACTCGGCGCTGGCCAACCAAGTTACGTGGGAGCTGTTTCTCGCGAGCACCCTTTGGGCTCTCGCATCACTTGTCGGAATCCTCGCGATCTTTCTTCTTGTCGCACGGCATTTATTTCAGCCACTTTCTCAGCTCACCAAGGGGCTCTCCGAGGTCGTTGAGCATTACGATCTGGATGGTCGATTGGAAGTGAAAGGATTTTGGCCATCGTATGAAGTCGCGGTATTGGCGGAAACTTATAAAAATATTCTTGAGAAAATTCGTAAATCTATACGCACGATTCAGTTGATTAGCCAGGGAAACCGCAGCCTCGTGTATAGCGAAAATGAGCAGGCGCTTCTTTCAGAAATCTGTACGTTGTTTGTTGAGGTTGGAGAGTATAAAGCAGCCTGGTTTGGATACGTCGACGTATCCTCACGGAACAAACGTATTAAGCCTGTCGCGACCGCGGGGGTCACGCTTTCAGAACTCGAGAGTAGTTCCCTCGTGAAATTTGGTGGCCTCTTTGAGCGAACTCCCATGGCGATCGCAATACGCACGGGCAAATCCTCGGCCGTGCGTCATTTGTTAAGTCGCTCCGTCCCTCGATCGCTTCGCGAGGATGCGGAACGTCTTGGCTTCGGATCCGTCATCGTATTTCCCGTTCTGGTACATCACGAAATGATCGGGTTGTTTGTGATTCACGCGGCGGAGGATGATGGGTTCAGCGGTACGGAAACCGAGCTGCTTCAACAACTTGTGGATGATGTGTCGTTTGGTGTGTCGAGTGCTCGTACACGAATCGACAAAGAGTTAGCGGAGCAAAAATACGAAGATCTTGTTCAAAAAGCACCAGATATTATTTTTTCCGTAACTCCCGAGGGGATCACGACAAGCCTGAACCCGGCGTTCCATGTCCTCACGGGATGGGATATGCAAGAGTGGCTAGGAAAGCCATTCGGTGAACTCATCCATCCGGTGGACTTGACGAGTGTACAAACGCATTTACAGGAAGCACTACAAACGCGTGTCTCTAAACCGTTTACTTTCAGGCTTCGCGCGAAGAACGGATCCTATATAAACGTAGAGTCCACTATGGTTCCGCGTATACACGGCGGAAACGTCGTTGATCTATTTGGTATTGCACGCGACGTTACAGAAAAGATGTCGCAAGCGGCGAAGAGAGGTGCATTGGAAAAATTACGCGAGCGTTTTATCCAAGTCGTCTCTCATCAGCTTCGTACTCCACTCACCTCAATCCGTTGGAACCTCGAAGCGCTCTTAACGGGTAAGATCGGCAAGCTTACTGAGGAGCAGCAGCAATTCATTCGACTCACTTTCGATGCCGAACTCGAGGTTATCAAGCGTTTGCGTGATATCCTTCTTGTGTCGGATATTGAACAGGGACGACTTGGATTTTCGACGGAACGAACTAAGCTCGGGCCCATGGTTCAAGCTTCATTTGAGGCATTGCGCGAGCTGTGCGCCGTACGAAATCAACACTGTGTACTTAAGATGGACAAAGCGCTGCCCGAGCTCACCATTGATGCAGATAAGGTGCGCGACTCCATTGATAAATTGCTTGAAAATGCGGCTGTATATACCCCAGAGGGAGGCCGGATTCAGGTCACAGTGAAACGTAACGTTGACTCGATACGATTCGAAGTCGTTGATACGGGCATCGGCATCCCTGCAGAACAACAATCGAATATCTTTGAGCGATTCTATCGAGCTTCAAATGCGTTGCGTATGCACCCAGAGTCAACGGGGCTCGGACTCGGCATCGTCAAGTATTATATTGAGCAACAAGGTGGTACCGTTGGATTTACGAGCATCGAAAACCAAGGAAGTACCTTCTGGTTCGAGCTCCCCATTAAGTAATTCTCCGAACCAGTACATAGGTTTATGACACCAGAGCACCAGCATCACCTCCTCATTATCGAAGACGACCAGGGTCTTGCGAACTCGATGAAGATCTTGTTTTCTCGTTCGGGATTTACGGTCGACACGGCAAGCAACGCGTCCGAGTCTCGAATGCGGATTGATGAGCACCGGCCCTGTTTCATTTTTTTAGACATTTTATTACCAGGGGAGTCCGGTCTCGAGTTTCTCGAAGAACTTCGTCGTGACAAGTCGTTTAAGAACACGCCCATCTTTGTGTTAACGCAATTTCATGATGAAGCGTACCAGCAAGAGGCAAAAAGGCTTAATGTGACAGCGTACTTTGTAAAGGCCGAGCACAGCCTGAAGGATATTATGGATCAAGTAATGAAGGCGCTTGAGAAATGTAGACGTGGGGACTGCGGGCCGTGGGAGGGTCATCAAGAGTCCGTTGCGACAGAGGAGCAGTCAATTAAAAAGAAAAAGCCCCGTTCTACGTAACGAGGCTGTCAGTGTTAGATCAGCAGCTTTTGAAGCTCGAGGGCATCCGTGATGGCATCTGCCTGCGTGGCGGCGAAGCGAAAGGTCACACCGTGCTTGAGACAGATGGTGGAGAGCGTCGTGCGGTGCATCTGAGACAGAATGACCGCAACGACACCGGCCCCATGGTGCTTCTTGATCTCGATCGCGAGCTCAGTCAGGGGCGTACGCAGGCTTGCCCTGAGCTGTGCCTGCGAGATGTCGAGCACCCACGGGGACCGATGCGCGGCGATGTGTGGGAGTGCATGCTTCGCGGACGAGAGGAGCGCCGCGTCATCGATGACTCCCTCGAGCACGGTGAGTACACAGCCGTTCGGCAGGAGTCGTGTGGAGGGCTCGACGTATGGGACTGTTCCTCTACGTTTCCGCTCCATCACCCCGTCTCCTCCCCGACGTGCACGGCGAGTTGCGCCATAGCTTCGTCGATTGTCTGGACCATCACGAACCTCGGGATGCCAGATGAAGACGACGAGATGCTGATAGAAGCGATGTGCATGCGGATGACATCATGGGCGCAGACGATGATGACACGATGCCCGCCCCTCGCCCTGAAGTCTCGCATGATGTCGAGCAGAGGCTCCTTGATCGAAACGTCGATCTTTTCGAGCTGAGTCATGACGAGCACCCAGTCGCCGGGTGCACTCTCGAGCTCGCACATGACTTGGTAGCGCATGCGCGTCACCAGCGAGTCATTGGCGCACCCCGTCAACACGCTCACGATGAGATCGGTCGAACGACGTTCCGTCTCGACGGTGAAGGCGGCGCCAACACCAGCTTGGCTTCCTACTGCCGGCAGATTCCTACTCCGTCTCTTTGTGGTCACGGACTCTCCTTGCGCGTGTGCGTCGAGCTGAGCTCGATGCGCATGAAAGGTGCGTTCGGATTATACAAAAAAGCCCGTTTTTGTCAACGGGTCATGAATTCCTTGATTGGAGCGTAGCTTTTGCGATGGATAGCACAAGGCCCAAGCTTCCTTAGTGCTTTTTGGTGGAACGCGGTTCCATAGCCCTTATGATCGGCAAAGCCATAACCAGGGAATCGGATCTCGAGCCGTCCCATCTCTTCATCGCGATGCACTTTGGCGATCACGGAAGCGGCGGCTATCGATTTCACGAGGCGATCGCCACGGATCACGCGATGGCAGGGGATATCCAGCCCAGGGATATTGAATCCATCGGCAAGGACGGCGTGTGGTCGTACCGTGAGGCCGTTGATAGCACGTCTCGTAGCAAGAAATGTCGCCTGTCGGATGTTCAAACGATCGACTTCTTCATGCGTAGCGATGCCAACCGCCCACGCGACGGCTTTTGCTTTGATCGATTCGATGACGCGTTCTCGTTGCATGAGTGTCAGGCTTTTGGAGTCGCGAATGAGTTTGATGCGCGAATTTAGTGGGATGATCACGGCGGCTGCGTACACAGGGCCGGCCCATGCGCCGCATCCGGCTTCGTCGACGCCGGCGACGAGCTCGAGGCCCTGGCCGATGAATTCGCGTTCATAAGCGAAGGTGGGGATGGGGATGGCGACCATAACGCGTAACGCATAGCGTGGAGCGCCAAACGCAAAACGTCAAACGGTTTGACTTCGAGCGTTACGCGTTATTTACCCGCCTCGTTGCATGAAATGCTTCGGGCGGGCACGATATGCCATATGCGTGTCATAGGAATAGATCATGGTTCGGCCAGGATAGGTATCGCGATGGGGGACACGGAATCCCGCGTGGCGAGTCCCTGGGACGTGCTGAAGCCCTCGAATCAGACGGAGGCCGTGCAGCTCGTTCACGAGCTCTGTCTCGGTGAAGGCGTCGACCGAGTCGTCGTCGGTATTCCGCGACCCCTTGCAGATCGTGCGCGCGAAACCGACCAGGCGAAGACGATCCGACGCTTCATGGAAGCGCTACGCGTCGAAGGCCTGGATGTCGTTGAGGAGGACGAGTCACTCTCAACTGCGCTCGCGGCAAAACTCGCGGCGGATGCCGGATCAAAGGGCAAGCGCGATGATCTGGCGGCAACGGCTATTCTTCAAACGTACTTGGATCGCATAACGCATAGCGCATAACGCATAACCCGTAACATCGACCATTAACCCATGAACCCGTTCGACTTTATGGACTTTCATCTTTCGACTTCTGACATCTGACATCTGAGTTCTGACATCTGGGTCATGGTTATCGGTTATGTATCTCAGAGACACCGTCTTCATCTTAAAAAGCGAACCGTTTCGTGAGCATGATAGCCGCGTAACGATGTATGGGCGTGTCCACGGAAAAATGTCGGCCGTTGCGCGCGGAAGTCGACGCATGTCCGCGAAACACCTTGGCCATCTAGAGCCGCTCACCGTCGCCGAGGTCATGATCGCGCACGGTCAATCGTTCGATAAGCTCGCGATTGCGCGGCGCGTTACGGTTTCATCGCCTGATCTCGCTTCTCTCGCGCTCGCTGGTGCCTTTTCTTCATTGGTAGACTCTTTGGTCGGGTTTGGCGTTCCCGAGACGGCCCTGTTCGATCTTTTATTACAAACCAGGGATGTCTTCGTCGATGGCGGTATTCCGACACCGGAGCGCGCGCGGTTTTTGTACGCGGCAGCGACACTCAAATTACTCGACATCCTCGGATACGCGCCCGTGCTCGATGATAAATTATTCAAGTTCATGCGATCCGCGTCGCTCTACGATCTCAAGCGCTTAACGGCGCCCGTTGATCAACTGTCGACAGCAAGCGCGGTTGTCGAAGATGCGCTCACGCATACGCCGTTACACCGGGCGCCCCATGGGTCAGCGACGATCGTGGCATTGCTCTCTTGAGCCCACTCTTGACCGACATTGACGACCTTGCGACGGCCCGATTGAATGAGGTTGCATTGGCTCGTACACCCCCACGTCGTTCGATCGACTCATAAAGGATGTGCATGCACAACGCTTCCTACGCCCGTCGTGAATCGTGCTCGGTGACCAGACTGCCGTTCGTTAACAGGGATTTTCGCGCCGCATCGGTCTTTCCGCTGCGCGAGACGAGTCCCCAGGCACGTCGTTCAACGACGAAGCCGACGAACACCACGCACGAAGTCCCGACGGGACCTACCCCCAACCTGGATGCGGCGCCTCCCGCACCCAGCCACGTGACGGCGCTCGAGCCCGAACCGGTGCCCGAGCCCTGTGAGGGGCAGTCCTACATCGACACGCTCGCGCCGGCACGATCGTACGAGGACGCCGTGCACGGGTATCGTCCCGAACCGAAGGAGAAGCGTCGCAAGCTCACGAAGCGCGCGCCGCAACTCTCCCTCGATGAACGGATCGAGCAGCGTTCGGTCAGGATCGCGAGTCCGATCATTGGACGCTACGTTCGGGAGATTCTCGAGATCGACAGCGCGCTCGGTGCCTACCGCGATCTCGAGGTGCGCCGCATGCTCTCGCGTGACGATGCGATGTGCGATGGGCACTTCTTGCGCCAGCGCCTGGAGCGCGGTGACATCTCGATGCGCTGGCTGCGCGATCAGGTGCGCGATCGCCTCGTGCGTCAGATGAATGATCTGATTGCGAACGGCTCCTGGGCCGAGGAAGACTCGGCAAATGGATATCGCGTGCGCATCGTGCATGGTCGACACCGCTGGGTGTTCCTCCTCTGCGCGCGGTATGGCAACGTCGTGACGTTCTTCAGTGCCGCTGACTATGCGCGGTCCATGAGTCATCGCCGCGCCCGCCGTGTCGGATACTTGTACCGCCGAAGATTCAGCTAGATCCATCTCTCTAGAGCCCTGTCGCATGTCGGCGGGGTTTTGCTTGTCATCACGCTCGCCCATAACCCACCCCTGCCCCTCCCTTCTACGAGGGATGGGTTCTTTCGTCCCAAGTCTCCCCTCGAAGAAGGGGAGATTTAGAGGGGTTATGGTCCCAGGGGAGCGGGAGGGGTTATGGTCCAAGGGGAGCAGGAGGGGTTCTGTCCCATTGACATTTAACAAATTTTATGCCATATTCCTCGTACATCGAGCTTAGCTCGACGACGCTCATTCGGAGGTCAAGATGGCGTGGTGGATGTACGTTCTTGCAGGACTCGGGTATGTCCTCGTGGGCGACACCATCGCCCGGCTCAAGCTCAAGGTTCTCAAGAACGAGATCACCAATCCCGTGATCAGATACTTCTGCTTTCCGCTGAGCATGGCATTCTCTTCCAGCGCCATAGTCGACGGCAAAATACAGGCTCATCCGTCGAGGGATGGTTCTGAGAAGGACCCCGAGCATGGTGCGCTGGCCTGGGTATTTAATCAGCTGCTCATCCCGCACTCCCACACGGAGCACAACCCGACTCGACTCATGGTCAACGAAGATAGTGCGCGAAAGTACATCATGCTTTCCTGGCTCCACTGGCCCCTGCATGTCGTGTGGCTCGCGCTAGCAAGCCTCTTCGCAACGCCCATAGCGATCGACAAGATCCTCCAGGGCCTACACTGGCTCATCGGCAAAGGGTTCTCGGGCGTGTACGACCTACTCGGCAGGCTTTGGACCAAGAAGCCGGCGAAGGTGCGGGTCGACGAGAAAGTCGTCGAGGAGGCCGAGAGTCATGAAGCCAAGGTCCGTCGCGAGATGGATGAGGCAAGAGACAAGCTCGCCGAGCTCAAGGGAGAGCTCGAGGAAATCGAGAAGAAGAAGGGGCCCTACGGCAGGGGCAACGCGGAACAACAGCTGAAGAACTGAACGACACGCCCGCACGGATCACTCCGGCGGGCTTTTGCATACCTTGACGTTATGCGTTACGCGATATTTACCCGCCTAGTTGCATGAAATGCTTCTGGCGGGCACGATACGCCTCATCTATGGATGTCTTCATCAAGCAATTTCCGGAGCACGTCGGCCAAGCGGTGACCATCAAAGGATGGGCATACAACGTGCGTTCGAGCGGATCGATCGCGTTTTTGCAAATCCGCGATGGTAGTGGTTTTACGCAAGCTGTGATCGTGAAGACCGGCGTCGACGAGGCGAGTTGGACAGCGGCGACGGAGGCGACCATCGAGTCGTCGGTGATCGTGACCGGCACGGTATCCAAACATCCTAAGCAAGAAGGCGTGTTTGAGTTGCAGGCGACGCGCGTCGAGCTCGTGCAGAAGGCGGAGGAGTTTCCGATTGGTAAAAAAGAGCATGGACCGGATTTCCTGCTCGATCAACGTCATTTGTGGCTCCGTGCACCGACGCAATGGGCGATACAGCGTGTGAGGAACGAAATCATCAACGCCACGTATCGCTGGATGTCGGATCACGGGTATACCAAAATCGACTCGCCGATCTTCACGCCGAGCGCGTGCGAAGGAACGACGGATTTGTTCGAGGTCGATTATTTCGGTGAGCGGAAGGCGTACCTCACGCAATCCGGACAGCTGTATCTCGAGGCGGCGATCGCATCCGTTGGTCGATGCTTCGATTTCGGACCGGTGTTCCGTGCGGAAAAATCCAAGACGCGACGCCATCTTACAGAATTCTGGATGATGGATGCGGAGGCGGCATTCGTTGATCACGAAGAGAACTTGAAGATTCAAGAGGCGCTTGTGTGTTTCATCGTGGAACAAGTGCTGAAGAACTGTCAGCCGGAACTGAAGATTCTCGAGCGTGATCAGGAGCCGCTCAAAAAAGTGCAGGCGCCATTCATCCGCATGACGCATGCGGAGGCGATTGCGTGGTTGCGCGAACACGGTTCCGACATCGGCGACATGGACGATCTTGGCGCGGATGATGAGACGCTGCTCACGAAGGCGCATGAGAAGCCGATCTTTGTTGAGAAATATCCAGCGGCGGTGAAGGCGTTTTATATGAAACGCGATCCGTCTGATCCGACGCGCGTGTTGAATGCGGACTTACTTGCGCCGGAAGGATACGGAGAAATCATCGGCGGTTCGCAGCGTGAGGATGATTACGAAAAATTGCTCGCACGCATCCGCGATCACAAGCTCCCGGAGGCAGCGTTCCAATGGTATCTCGACTTGCGTCGTTACGGTTCAGTTCCACATTCCGGGTTTGGCTATGGCCTTGAACGTCTCACGACGTGGATTTGCGGCATCCATCATGTGCGTGAGACAATTCCATTTCCGCGATTGATTAATCGTTTGGAGCCATAAACGTGAAAACCCCCGATCAGTTGATCGGGGGTCTGTTGTTCAGTGAAGGGTCTGCGACGCTTCGTGCTCGCTCAGGAGCACCGTGCGGGACCTTCCGTAATACCGCACGAGCCGGCGAAGGATCGTCTCGGGCTTCATCCCGAGTTCCGCGCTCGTCGCGAGGAGACGGGTGATGAACCGCTTGCGGCGATGGCCGCTCACGTGCGACCAGAACGCGCCCATGATCCGATTGCGACTCGGATGCGTGTCGATGCCAAAGCGCTTCATGAGCTCCCTGCGCTTGAGGGTGAATGGTGAGGCGCCGATGTGGCTCGCGCGAAGCAGCTCGAGGCGAGCCAGGTCGCGCTCCGCGAGCGGGATGTGCTCCAGGCTGTTCGGACTCCAGCCCGCAAAGTAGATGCCCTTCCGCTTCTTCGACCCCGGCTTGTCGCCGGGTTCGGCGGGCTGGTTACTCAGCGCCGACGGCTTGGTACGCGAGGCACGAGACGACTTGGGAGTCGATGCGCGCTTCTCGCGATCCAGCCAATCGTAGGCACGGGCGCCCGCGGCGGCGTACATGACGAGACGCTCGAAGTCCTTGCGAAGGCTCGGACGGAGCGCGCGGATGATCGGCTTGAGATCGCCGATGCTCTTGTTGAGACGAGAGAGGTGAGTCGATCGCTTCCTGTGTGCCACGGATCTCCTTTGTGTCGTTTGAAAATGTGCGGATGTGTCAACCTAGCAAAGATATGCATTTTCGTCAAGATTGCTACAATGGGCCCATGTCCAAGCGCTCCCGTTGGTTTAAGCCCCATGGATCCTGGCTTGGAAGCCTGCTCGTCGCCGTGATAGTCGGGGGCATTACCTATGGCGTGTACAAAGACCAGGGTCTGGACGTTGTGACATCTGGGGCGACACAAACGACAAGTACCGTCGCCGTGACGCCGGACAGAATCGTTTACCTCTCCATCGCGAAAAGTGACGGTACGACGAACGTCGTTTCCGTGAACACGACAGCGAAGCGCATTGAACCGACGAGTCGATCGACGAAGCCGGTGGGCTCCGCGTTACGTGTTGAACCATCAGAAGATGGTGTCTCGCGCATTGTCGACGGTAACGATTGGAACGTCGCTCTGCGCGCGAGCAACGGAGCGCCCTTTGTGAACGCGCGTATTGTCTCAGAGCTGAGTCCGTCGCGCGTTGTCGTCATCGGATCAACGGATGGAGATCATCTTCTTTACGTGGAACGCTCGGGATCTATCCGTGACGTTTACGCGTTGCCACCGTTGTACGTCCTCCATGGATTGATGGAGGGGGTGCTGTGGATCTCAACGGCAGAGCCGGGTGAGGGGATTGAGTCTCCTCCGCAAGGTCCGTCGGCGATTATCCGGATCACGAGCGCGGGAGTCGTCGAAACACGAAAAAGCTCTCCCGACGCCGTCTCCGCACTCGCCGTAGGTCCTGCCAATGCCCTGGCGTACATGACGGAAAATGGGAATGTGATCGCGGAGAGTGGCTCGTCAAGCTGGAACGGTACGGGACGACCACTCATGTGGGTCGACGTAAGCCATCTTCTCGTTGCACGTGGCCAAACAGTCTCGTTGGTCGATCTCGAAACGAAGACACAACAGGACATTGGAGACGCGGGAGGGATCCCAGTGGCAGCACTGCCTGAGGAGTAGCTCTGTGGTATGATGCTCCGCGTATGAAACAGGACAGTCCACAGGTACTTTGGATACGCGTCTGGATTGGTATCGGCGTCGTTGGGTTCGTGCTGTTCATCGTCGTGACCGCTTCGATCATGGCCACGGTCAAACGCGAGGTGACTCGACGGGCCGACTGTGCGACAGGTGCGCGAGAGGATTGCCTTCCATCCTTCATCTGGACTTTGCAAGATGCGTGGCGTGAAGGTCGAACCAGCGTCAAACCAGGTTCTGATGAAACGCGCACGATGGAAAAATCCGGCACGCGTCAAACCGTCACATCCGAACGCGCACCACGTGTTACCATCGTTGATCGTTCCGAGTGGTCGCTCGTGGATGGCGTATATCGCTTGCCAAAGGGTGCGCTTGGGCTTGCGGCGGGTGTGGAGGGGGAAGTGGATCGAGTCGACGTCCTCTATATCCCACAAGACACCCTGACCCCTGGGATCGGAAAAAAGATTGGGGAGCTCGAAAAGGCCGTGAATCGTTTCGTTGGCCAAGTGACTCTCACGTCGAACATGAACGGCGAGCTTGAGATCCGAGCCATGAAAGGCATGGAATATGGCTCCTTGATTGTCCGATTTGCCGTAGAATGATTTTTTTGCTGAGATAGGCAGCGTTATGACAAGAACGACGGCTAAGGACACGATCTCAAAGGTCGGCGAGCGGGTGGATTTGATGGGCTGGGTCCATGTCCGGCGCGACATGGGAAAAATCGCCTTTATCGATCTCCGGGATCGCTCCGGCATTGTTCAGGTCGTTCTGGTCCCATCCGAACTCGATGCGGCATCACAAGAAGTCCTGAAGGACCTCCGTTCAGAATATTGCGTGCGTGTCTCTGGCCTCGTCCAGGAGCGCGGCAAGAAACAACAGAATCCTGCTTTGCCGACGGGTATGGTGGAGGTGCTTGCAAAGGAGATCGTTGTCTTGAACCCGTCGAAGACGCCGCCGTTTGAGCTCTCAGACACGTCTGCGATCAACGAGGAACTTCGTCTCAAGTATCGATACCTCGACTTGCGGAGTCCGCGCATGCTCAAGAATCTCGTGCTGCGAGACAAGGTCATCACCTTTTTCCGCGGCTATCTCCATACACAGGATTTTCTCGAGGTCGAAACGCCGATTCTGACCAAGGGCACACCGGAGGGCGCGCGTGAGTTCCTCGTGCCATCACGACAACACCCGGGGAAATTCTACGTTCTCCCGCAGTCGCCGCAGCAATTTAAACAATTATTGATGGTCGGCGGCGTGGAGAAATATTTCCAAATTGCGCGCTGCTTCCGAGACGAAGATCAGCGTGGTGATCGCCAACCGGAGTTTACGCAGCTCGATCTCGAGATGTCATTTGTCGAGCAGGAAGATGTGTTGCGATTGATCGAGAAGATGATGATCGATCTTGTGAAAACGGTTTCTCCTGAAAAACGCATTCAGCAAGTTCCGTTTCCCCGTCTCTCGTACAATGAGGCGATGGAGAAGTACGGCTCAGACAAGCCGGATCTGCGTGAAGATAAAAACGATCCGAATCTTCTCGCATTCTGTTGGGTTGTCGACTTTCCGTTTTTCGAGAAAACCGAGGATGGTTCTTGGACCTTCAGTCACAACCCGTTCTCCGCTCCAAAGCCAGAACACATGGATTGGCTTCTTACCAAAAAGAACATCGGCGAGATCCTTACGACGCAGTACGATATCGTGCTGAACGGATTCGAAGCGGGTGGAGGAAGCATTCGTAATCACCGTCCGGAGGCGCTGCGTGCAGTGTTCGAGATTCTTGGATTCAAGGACGAAGAAATCGACGCGCAATTCGGTCACATGCTGGAGGCCTTCTCGTTCGGCGCACCTCCACATGGTGGCATCGCTCCTGGGATCGATCGCATTGTGATGATTCTCGCCAACGAGCCGAATATTCGCGAAGTCATCCCGATCCCGAAAACGGGTGATGCGCGTGATGTCATGATGGGAGCTCCGTCGGAAGTGCCAGATAAGAGGTTGGATGAGGCGCATATCAGCATAAATCAAAAGTCGAAAGTCGAAAGTCGAAAGTCAATACAAAAGCGCAAAACGTAAAGTCAATCAAACGACCATGGGCTACGGAGTCAAAATCGAAAATTTCGAAGGTCCAATGGACCTGCTGTTGCAATTGATCGAATCGGAGAAACTTGAGATCGCGAACGTATCGCTTGCGCAGGTCACCGAACCTTTTGTCGCACATGTGCGAGAGAATCAGGGTAAGATCGCGCCGGAGGAGCTCGCCGATTTTCTTGTGATCGCCGCGAAGCTCGTCTATCTCAAATCGAAAATCTTGTTGCCGTACCTGTCCGACGCGGAATTAGACGAAGGACCGGACCTCGAAACACAGCTGCGCATGTACAAGGCGTTTGTGGAGGCCGCAGCGAAGATCGATGCCCTCGCGCAAGCCGGGAACACGGCGTATGGACGAAGTCGTCGCATGACTATCGCTCGAGAACCGCAATTCATTCCACCGCCCGGTGTCACGAACGAGACACTGCACGAGCTCTTTGTCCGAGTGGTGCGTCGCCTCGAACCCATCTTGCAACTCCCGAAAGCAGCCATTGAACGTGTGGTGACGCTTGAAGAAAAAATTTCGCAATTGATAGGACGCGTAAAAAAACTTATGCACGTTTCGTTCCATCGTTTTCTGTCGGAAGCGGGCGATCGACACGAAATGATCGTTTCGTTTTTGGCGTTGCTTGAATTGGTAAAACAGCGCACGATCACGTACGAGCAGCAAGAATTGTTCCAGGATATCCGTATTACCCATTCCGCCTGATATGACACTTGACGCCTCCATCGAAGCGATTCTCTTTGCCGCAGCGGAGCCGATCACAGCGAAGCGGCTGGCGAGTTTTTTGGATCAAGATCTTACGGATATCACCGAGGCCCTTAAAACGCTCGAGACGCGTTTGCGCGATGCGGAGGGCGGCACAAGGCTCATTTTGCAAGGGGGGACGGCGGAACTTGTGACGGTCCCAGCTGCCGCCGAGGAGGTCCGTCGTGTCCTCAAACAAGAACTGCAAGGCGAACTCACGCACCCATCGCTCGAGGCGCTCGCTATTCTTGCGTATCGCGGGCCGATGACGCGACCAGAGCTCGAACAGATCCGCGGCGTTCAGTCATCGCTTATCTTGCGCAATCTCATGCTCCGCGGTCTCGTCGAACAACACGAGGAGACTCGTCTCGGACAGCCGCTCTATAGCGTCACCGTCGATTTTCTGAAACATATTGGAATGACGCGCGCGCAAGATCTTCCAGACTACGAGTCCTTGCATGGACACTCGGCCGTCGTTCAGGTGTTGCAAGAGCTCGAGCCGTCGAAAGAAACAAGCGAGCCTCGCGCGTCGCTCGAAGTATGATATGGGAGCTGAGACCCTGACCGTCCTCATTGGCATTCTGGCCTTGCAGGCATTCGAACCTTCACGACCACCGCTTGTCGGGGGTCTTCCCGTTGCCCGATACGTGGTGCCGCAGGCGGCGGTCCCAGTCAAAAAAGAAGCAGGACGTTTGGGCGTTGAACTCACTGCACGCGCGGCCGTGGCGATTGATGCAAAGAGCGGTCACATGTTATTTGAAAAAGATGCGGATCGTCCTTACCCCGTGGCGAGTCTCACTAAGATTATCACCGCCATGGTGCTCTTAGATCAGAAGCCGCGTCTTGAGGAAAAGGTAACCCTTACCACGGCAGATCGAGGACGTGTTGGACGGACGTTCGTTGATCTTCAGGATGCGTTCACAAGAAAAGAGTTGCTCCAGATCATGCTTATCGCTTCGTCGAACGAAGCAGCGCATGCTCTTGCACGCACTTCGGTTGGCATGGATGCATTCGTCGCGGCTATGAATGCGAAGGCGCGAGAGCTCGGCATGGTGCACGCGACCTTTCATGATCCATCGGGGCTCGATCCTCGAAACGCCGCGAGCGCGAAGGACATGGCTATCGCGATTCGTGCCGCGTTGAATTACCCGCTTTTGCAATCGATCACGCCGATTCAGACGCTGGTCGTCCGGGGGCGTGCGACGGGACGATCCTATACGCTCAAGAGCACGAACCTGCTTCTTGGCTCAGCCCTGAACAAGGATCCATACAAAATCATGGCTGGCAAGACGGGCTCCTTGGAGGAGGCGGGCTTCTGTTTTGCCCAGGTTACACGTAATAAGGAGGGGGATGAGGTGATTGCCGTCGTGCTTGGAAGTGACTCGCATTTCTCGCGTTTCCAAGATGTAAAATCGATGACATACTGGGCGTATGACGCCTTCCTCTGGCCTGCCGTTGCGGCTCGCCGTTGATCTCAGGCACCTACCGAGAGATGGGGGGCCTGGGGCCGGCGTCGAGCACGCATCCATAGAACTTGTGCAAGCTCTGCGACCGCTCGCCGCGGATGCCGGGATAGATTTGGTTCCTCTGTACGAGCCTAAGGGCGCGTTTGGATTCTCTACCGCAGTTCGCATGAAGCGAGCGCACGCCGTTCTCGTGCCATCGGGAAGTGTGCCGCCGTTTTTGCGAAAACCGTTTTATCCGTGGGTGCACGATGTCGCTATCTTCCGTCACCCGGAATGGTTCCCGCAACATCCAGCAAAACGTGGTCTGACAACACGGCTCTTTTTGCGGGGCGTAAGACATGCGCGTCATGTCTTTGCCGTAAGTGAAGATACGAAACGTGCGCTCATGGAGATCGCTCACATTCCCTCCGATCGCATCACGGTGACGTATCAGGCGATTCACCAGATTCGATCTTCCGCGCAACCGCAATCCATCACGAGACCATATGCGTTGATCATGGGCACGGTTGAACCGCGTAAAAATATTCACCCCATTGTGCAGCTCTGGCCTCGCATCGTCGAGAGCATGTCTGCTCCGTTGACACTCGTGATCGCCGGACGACCCGGATGGGGGACGGTGAACGACCAGATTATCCGCGAGTTCGGAGACGCTCCATGGCTCGTTCGATTGAATGATGTAAGCGATCGCGAGCGGGACGCCCTCGTGCAGCATGCGACCATGCTCCTCGTGCCATCGTTGCACGAGGGCTTTGGTCGGACGGCCCTCGAAGGTCTCTCCGCAGGAGTTCCGGTTATTGCCTCGAACGGTGGCGCACTCCCCGAGATTCTCGGTGACGCCGGCGTTCTGCTCGACCCGAACGATGATGATGGTTGGATCTCAGCCATTCGCGAAACGTATGCGAGGCCACATGACCCACGCCCAGGTTATTCAAGAGCCGCACTCTTTACGTGGCAAAAAACAGCCACTATCATGCTTGCCAAGATCATGGAAACCTGGTAATCTCGGGCCCACATACGATGTCAGAACCCAGATGTCAGATGTCAGAAGTAGGGACTTGAATGTGTTCGTTTCTGACATCTCGGATCTAGGATCTGACATCTCGGTTGGTTGTCATGGCGGGGTAGCTCAGTTGGTTAGAGCGAAGGACTCATAAGCCTTAGGTCGCCAGTTCGATCCTGGCCCCCGCTACCATGTACAAACCCGGCGCGAGCCGGGTTTTTACTTTCATGGACTCACCGTTCTCAAGGTTGACACGATCCATTATCTCGCGTAGTCTCCGGACGCGGGGTAGAGCAGTTGGCAGCTCGTCTGGCTCATAACCAGAAGGTCGTGGGTTCAAATC
>CAYGDS010000002.1:0-18621 GCA_964348595.1 uncultured Gammaproteobacteria bacterium
GCATAAACCCTCCAGGTAAAAGGTGCCTGCTCACCAGAGCAACAGCGTCGGTGAGCTCGCAGCACTCTACAAAACGCGTATCCGTTTGTCACACTCCGAAGTTTATGTCAACTGAACAGAAAAACCCCTCGAGGATCGAGAGGTTATAGCGACAACGTGCGCCCTAGACCAGCGGAACGTTCGTGGGCAGTTCGTCGATGGTCGTGCGCGTAGAGATGACGAGCGGGATCTCTGTGCCGTCCTCCAGCACCGTGAAGAATGCACAGTCCTCGTGACCGTGCCGCACGGCGAAGCGTGGAGCGTTCATGATGGTCGAGCTGCACTTCGGCTTTCCCCTGAACGGGATGTAGCCGACGCGATAGAACGTCACTTCGTCAGGAACTTTGAGGATCGTAACTTCCTTCCAGACAAAGTGGAGCAAGTACAGATGATTCCACCACGTGGTAGGTGGAACCTTGGAGTCGCCACGCAGGAGAATCCCCTCCACGCGTCCTTGATACGTTGACCACATGCCTCACCTCGCATACGATCCGTACCACGAATAGCGCTCATTGACAAGCCTCGCGGCCGCGCCTACGCTCATGCGACGAGGTTCCCATGGTCGAATTCTACTGCATCCTCGCACTCTATCTGTACCTCCAGTATGCGATCGCGGTGAGCGCGTTGAAGCTCCTCAAATGGGACGACCCCAAGTGGAAGGAGTTCCACCGCAAAGACAAGCCCGATACGCGCAAGACGTTCGCTCTCGCCTGGTTCGTCATCACGCCGTTCGTCGTGATCCTCGACGTCGGGCTCCTGGTCACGATCGTGCCCGTGCTCGCAGAAGCGGAATACGACCACTGGACGCGCGCCCTGCTTACGCTTCCCCTGCCCCTGACCTTGTTCGCCGCGACCCTCGCCAAGGTGCAGTTCACCCGTCATTGCTGGCGCACGTGGACAACCGAGCGGTTGAAAGAACGGCTCAAGAGCCAAAAAGACTGAAAGACCCCGCAAGCTTGCGGGGTCTTTTTCGTACATCAACGTGTGCGACCGTGCCGCAGCTTCTTCTCCACTTTCTTCTTCTCCGCGTCAGGTAGAGCCGATCGCCTTGACCGCTTGCGAATCTCCTTCTCCAACTGCATCACCTCATCGCGCAGTATCGCAGCAAGCTCGAACTCGAGATTCATGGCCGCTTCTTTCATCTCCACTTCTTTGCGCTTTTTCACTGTTTCGAGATCATGCGTCTCGGCAGAGAGCTCGAGTTTCAATATCTCTTTCACGTCTTTTTCGGTGACGGATAGTCCAAGCATCTCACGCAAATCTTCTTGCGCCTTGATGATGGTCTTCGGTGTAATCCCATGCTCCTTGTTATATGCGATTTGTTTCGTGCGGCGCCGTTCCGTCTCCTTGATCGCGCGTTTCATCGACCCGGTCATCTCGTCGGCGTAGAGCAATACTTGACCCTTCACGTTACGTGCTGCGCGACCAATGGTTTGAATGAGCGACGTCTCCGATCGCAAGAATCCCTCCTTGTCCGCGTCCATGATCGCGACAAGCGAAACTTCCGGAAGGTCCAGTCCTTCACGCAGCAAGTTTACGCCGACGATGACGTCATACGCACCCTTACGGAACTCAGATAAAATCTCGAGCCGTTCGATCGTCTGAATATCACTATGCAAATAGCGCACCTTGAATCCGCGTTCCTTCATGAACTCGGTGAGATCCTCCGCCATCTTTTTCGTCAGTGTCGTGACGAGCACGCGCTCCTTCCGATCGATTACTGCTGGAATACGGTTTGTGAGCAAGTCTTCGACCTGGCCAAGACGCTCCCCTTCAGATCTTTCATCTTTCGTCTTTCGTCTTACGGACGGAGTGATTGGGTACACGATTATATCCGGATCAACGAGTCCCGTCGGCCGAATAATCTGTTCAACGACCTGTTTTGAATTCTTATATTCAAATGGTCCTGGCGTGGCCGAGACGAACACCGCCTGCTTGACCTTGGATTCGAACTCCGGAAAACGCAAAGGTCGGTTGTCCGCAGCGGACGGAAGACGAAACCCGTGTTCGATGAGTGACGCTTTACGCGAACGATCGCCCTCGTACATGCCGCCGATTTGCGGGACTGTCACATGCGACTCATCAACAACCACGAGGAAATCCTCCGGAAAATACGAAAGGAGGGTGTCGGGTGGCTCTCCTGGCTTGCGGCCTGAAAGCGGCTGTGAATAGTTCTCAATGCCATTGCAATACCCGAGCGTTTCAATCATCTCAAGATCGTACTTGGTGCGGCGTTCGAGTCGCTCTGCCTCGAGCAACTTGCCGTTTTTTTCAAAGTACGCGAGGCGCTCCTTCAACTCCGCGCGGATCGCTTTGATTGCGCGGGTCCGCTCATCCATGCTGGTAATGAAATGTTTCGCCGGGAAAATCCAAAGATCCTCCTGCTCGCGCCGGACTTTACGCGTTACCGGATCCAGTTGTTCAATACGGCTGATGACACCGCGCGGCGCCTCGATGCGGTACACGTTTTCTTCGTTCACCGGCATGATGTCGAGCACCTCGCCCCGCGCACGGAAGGTTCCGCGCGTGAGATCCGTGTTCGTTCGCGTGAATTGCAGGTTGATGAGACGCGTGAGCGTGTCCGCACGTGCCATGTCCTCGCCGTTACGGATATGCAAAACTTCCTTTTCATATTCCTTCGGCGATCCAAGGCCGTAAATACATGACACCGATGCGCAAATAATCACGTCTTTACGCGAGAGGAGTGCCTGCGTTGCCGAATGGCGGAGTCGGTCAATCTCCTCGTTGATCATCGCCTCTTTCTCGATGTACGTATCCGAACGCGCAATATAGGCCTCCGGCTGGTAGTAATCGTAATATGAGACGAAGTACTCGACGGCGTTGTTCGGAAAAAAATGTCGGAACTCGTTCGTCAACTGCGCAGCTAATGTCTTGTTATGCGCGATGACTAGCGTTGGCTTCTGAACATTCTGTATGACATTCGCCATCGTAAATGTCTTTCCCGTCCCGGTCGCACCTAGCAGGGTTTGATAACGATGTCCCTTCTTCAACCCCTCCGACAACTGCCGAATCGCCTCCGGCTGGTCACCGGAGGGCTGGTAGGAGGAGGTGAGGGTGAAGTTGGGCATGGGTGGCGGCCCGCCGGCTTCTAACCACCTCACCCTGCCCTCTCCTACTAAAGGAGAGGGTTCTGCGTGATGGCGGCTCGAACCCGGTGGAGAACGCCATCCATGTTGCCTGTAACTTCGTCTACTGTAAAACGGACAACTCGCAAACCAAGGCCCTCTAAGAACTTCTGCCTTTCCGCGTCCTTCATTTGCACCTCTGGCACGCTATGGATTGAACCGTCCACCTCAACAACCAGTCTCGCGTGTGGTGCGTAGAAGTCAGCCACGTATGGGCCGATGCCGAATTGACGTCGAAATTTTATCCCCATCTTAGAACCTCTGAGTTGTTCCCAAAGCACAGCCTCACTCGGTGTTTGGCCAACCCTCAGTTTTCTTCGTCGCTTGATCGTCTCACGCTGATTAAATATCAACATACTCAGCATTCCCTCTCCTAGCGAAGGAGAGGGATAAAGGGAGAGGTGGTTTAAGCGTGCGCGACGAGCGCACTCTATACTCCGTTCCCTATTTTTCTTTCTTTGTCAACTCGATCAACTTCTCAACTCCCCAACCAATTCCCATCGCTACAAAACCCCAAAAAGTTGCTACAAAGAATGCGTTCAATGCGATCCATCCAATACCCCCAACGCTCGAAATTAGCGGAGGAACAAAACTTCCCGGCCAAATCACCACACCCCAAATAATCATGAAGGGGTGGCCTGTACCCCCATACAATAGCGGTATAACGACTAAGTACAACAACGAAACAAAAAAACCGACAACGAAGACGATGGCTCTTCTAACGAGAAGCCTTGAAACTTTCATATATATCAGTATACTCCGCCCCATGCTCGACTGGAAATCACTCCCCCGCCCCATCGTCGCCCTGGCACCCATGGCCGACATGTCGGACTTGCCGTTCTGCCTCGTCTGCAAAGACGAAGGTACGCCCTTGATGTTCCGTGAGATGGTGTCGTCCGAGGCGGTGGTTCGGTTGAACCCCAAGACCCTCAAGATGGCAAGTTTTGATGAGCGCGAGCGCCCGATCGTCCAACAAATCTTCGGCTCCAATCCGGACGTGATGGCCGAAGCCGCGAAAATCATTTACGACCGCTTCAAGCCCGACGCCATCGACATTAACATGGGTTGTCCGGTCTACAACTTGGTTTCAAATTTCAACGGCGCCGCTCTCATCAAAGATCCGCAACTTGCCGCCGAGATCGTCCGCAAAGTAAAAGCCGCCGTTCCCATCCCTGTTTCGGTCAAGACACGAACCGGCTGGAAGCAGGACACGGATTGTTTGGAATTCGTGAAAGTGTTGGCCGATGCGGGAGCGGATTTGATCTCCATGCATGGAAGGACGAAGGAACAAGGATATTCCGGCAAGGCGAACTGGGAGCGCGTCGGCGAAGCGCGTCGACAGGTTCCGCATATCCCGTTTCTCGTGAACGGAGATATCACGTCGCCCGAACTCGCAAAAGAAGCTCTGGAGATCTCCGGCGCCGATGGAGTTTTGATTGGACGTGGCGGGCTCGGCAACCCGTGGTTTTTCAAACAAGTCGAACACTATCTTAAAACCGGTGAAAAACTTCCCGCCACCGGACAGGAAGTCATTTTGGATACGATGCGCAAGCACGCGCAGCTCCAAGCTGATCACTACGGCGAACGCGGCCTCGTGAAGCTCCGCAAGCATTTGCCGTGGTACGTGAAGCACGATCCCGTTCTCAAGCACATGAAAGAGAAACTCGTGCGTGTTTCTACGTTGGAAGATGTGGAATCAGCCTTAACTTGACCCGAAGGACTCGTGAGATCAATGTACGCTCACAGTCTGTTCGTCTTTGCAAGGGCGAATAGAATGTCATTGCGCACACTCTCCTGGACAACGGGGTGCGGAAAAACTGAGCAAAACCGCCTGTACCAAGCCCCTGCTCCACCCTCGCTCCACCGGTTCCCACCGAGGGTAGACGTGACCAGGCACATACTGAAGACTGGAGCCGGCTGAAATAGGCCGGATTTACTGAGGCACCGGTTGTGGGACCGGTGCCTCCTTATTGTTCAAAAGTTCATCTCTAGGGATTGACAATTATCAAACTTTCTGCTAGCCTAAGCGCACTGTCATCGCACAGCGCTCCGTGCGGAATGGTCCAAACGGAGCCCCTAACCCCCACCAAAGGAGATCGCATGGAGAGCACCCTCTTCGTCCACGATTTCTGCATGTTCGTCTCGAGCTGAGCCGACGCCGGCGTCGACCCCCCTGAAAGGCTCTGAAATCTGAATCGATCCACTCATGGATCGAGGAAGGCTACAGAGAACAACGGAAGGAGGCGCACGCTCGGAAGAAGGTGGGGAGACCCGTGTCCGTACTCCGGCACGGGTCTTCTCGTATCTGAGCAAGATTGACACGACGCCTGCATCGTGGCATCGTCCCTTACTGTCTGCGACAAGGAGTTGGCATGTTGAGAAATCTGTTCCAGACTCTGTACGTTCTCAGTCTCGGCGGGTACGTGGTGGCATCGGGACGGATTCGCGAGCGCTACGAGCGCCGCGTGATCGAGCGACTCTCGCTCGAGGATCTCCATCCCGGAGCGGATGAAGAGGCGCTCGTGAAGATCGCTCGTCTCCATCCGAACGTGAAGGTGGCCTGTACTGCGGCTCGCCTCATCCAGGGCCGCGCACACAAGCGCACGCTGGTCTACGATGCCGACCTCGGCATCGAGCGACGCATCGCTGCATTGCCAGGTCTTGGGGAGCAAGAGCTCCTCCGCATCGTCCTCGAGGACGATCACATCCTCATGCGCGTCGCCGCGACCGAGCAGCTCCGCGACGCGACAACCTTCGAGGAGATCCGCCTCAAGTCCGTGGCCGTCACCGTGAGACTCGCGGCGGCTCGGACCTGCAAGGATCCGGAGATCCTCACTCAGTATCTCCGTGATCGCGACGAACGCGTCCGCTACGAGGCTCGCGCAAGCCTCAAAGGCCTCGGGATGATACCGAGTCCTCCGACCGCGCCGGGTCTCCACTGAACAAGGAGGTTCCGTGTCCTCTCGCACCTTGTTGAGCAGACTCCTGCGTCTCGTCCGCTTCTTCGCGGCAGTCGACGGGCCTGCGCAGCGCCGTGTCATTCAGCTACACGACATGCGTTTGAAAGATGTTCGCACGATCACGAATCAGGATCGTCTGATCGAGATCATTCGCATGCATGGCGACGACGACGTCGTTATCGCCGCGGTGCTTCGCCTCGAGCGTCAGCCGAGTATCGAGGCAATCGCCTTCGAAGTAGATCTACGCCCCGTCGCGCGACTCACCGCCGTGAGCCGCATGACGAGCGATCAACGCAAGGCGTATCTCGCACGCACCGATCTCAACGTGGCCGTGGCAACGTACGCCGCGCGCGAGATCCGGGGTGCAGAGTGCCGCGCCACCCTCGTCGACGCGAAGCACGAGACCGTCCGCTTCATCGCCGCGCAAAGCGTCACCGATTTCCAGAAGCTCAAGGAGATCGCCGAACGCGACGACGCACCGAGCGTCCGCGATTACGCACGCACACGCCTCACGGTCTATCATTGATCGAGCTGAGCTCGACTAGCCCCTCGACCAAAGGTCGGGGGTTTTTCGTACACTCACCGTTCCACCTCACCCTGCCCTCTCCTTCAGAAGGAGAGGGTGCCGGAGGCGGGAGAGGTGTGACCTAATCCAAGCTCGGCAAAAACTGCCTTGGGTTGGTCGGAATTCCGTTCTGGCGTACTTCGAAGTGCAAGTGCGGCCCCGTGGACAATCCCGCGCCGCGATCTCCAGGGCGGCCGCCGGAAAACCCGATGACGTCGCCACGTTCGACGTATGTATCCCCTTGCACATTGAATCCTCTCAAGTGGGCGTAGACCGTTGCGACGCCACCGGGGTGGATGATCATCAAATAATTACCGTACTGTTTTCCCAATTTCGTCCAAGCGACATATCCTCCTGCGGCAGCTTTGACAGGTGTGCCGACGGAAACCGGAATATCGACACCCGGATGCTCGAACAGTTTGCGAAAAGGATAAGTCGGATCGTGAAACCCTGCTGAGATCCCTCGCGTCGGATACACGGGCCAGTTGAGGAGAATGTCGCCACGCGCAAGCGCTTGATCGATGGAATCCAATTTTTCCTTCAGACGCTCTTCCAATTCCGCAGCCGCATCCGCTTCTTCTTGCTGCTGCTGTCGCAATTCGTACAAGATTCTTTGGAACTCTGCTTCCGTCTCCGCCGTCTCTGCGAGCAATGAAACCTTGGCCCCCCGTTCGGATTCAAGAGCCAAGCGTTCTTTCTCAAGCTGTACTTTTTGATCCTGAAGCGCGGCACGATGCGCCTCGAGCTCCGCCTGTTTCTTTTCGAGACCCTCCTTCACCATCTTGAGCGCCGCAACGGACTCTCCCAAATCTGATTGGATGAACTCAAGCTCCTCGACACGCGCGAAGAACTCGGACAGTGAAGGATTGGAGACGAACACTTCGAATAACGACACGCTTTGCGCATCTTGCAATTCGGACAAGATGGCCGCGAGCGATTCACGGCCCTTTTCAAATCGTTGAGTTTCAAGCGTGAGCTGCGCCGAGACGCGCTGGACTTCTAAATTCGCTAGCTCGATTTGTGTTTCCGCTCGCTCAATGGCGAGCTCGCGCTCACGAATGCGGTTATCGAGAAGTCCTAGCTCGTTTTGCAGCGTGGCCTGCGCCGCATTCTGTTCTTGGATGCGATCCTTGTATTTTCGAATGACGCCGTCGATCTCTTTGATACGGCGTTCTTTCTCCTTCACCTGATCATTCAACGCATCGACTTGTTCTTTGACCGTCTCGCTCCCCGACGCCACTTCCGTGGGAGAGGTCGTAGCCTCTTGAGCTAACGCAATTCCCCCGCCGCACACAAAGGCGACGAGAAGAATGACGGCCAGCGTAATGCGGGGGGCCTTCATGTCTCCATTATGCCAGTTTTTTACGCCCCGCGTCGATACGGGCCAAACTCTCGGTTTTTCCAAGCACAAAGAGGAGCTCAAATGGGCTCGGAGACTTTTCGCGGCCGGAAAGAGCGACGCGCAAAGGCCAAAGGGTGTCCCCATTTCCCCATCCATGCGAGGCGATCAAGCTGCGCATCTCCTCCTCCATTTTTTGGATCGTCCCAAACCACGACTCTGTTTTCTCGCCGAGAAACTGTCTCAGACCATCAAGCCGCACGCCTGTCTCCTGGGCATTCGATTTCTTCCAAACGAGCGCGGAGGCTTCATACCCGGCAAGCTCGACGGTTTCATGGATGAGTCCGGGAGCTTCGCTCAATGTCACGATGCGATCTTGTACGATACGCGCCGCCCGCTCTTGCATGACGCCCTCCGGAAGCGAACCATGGCGTCGCAGGCGTTCGAGATACGCGTCGACAGGCATCGATTTAATATAATGGCTATTCAACCAATTGAGTTTCTCCTGATTAAACACTGCCCCGCTCTTATTTACCTTGGTTATATCGAATAAACCCGCCAGCTCCTCCTTCGTATACACTTCGCGATCAGACGTTGGATTCCAGCCAAGGAGCGCCACGAAGTTGATGAGTGCTTCTGGCAAGTATCCTTTCGCGAGATAATCCTCGACCGCGACATCTCCCTGACGTTTGGATAATTTGGATTTGTCAGGATTGAGCAAGAGTGGCAAATGCGCGTACTGCGGTGGTGTCCATCCAAAAGATTGAAAGATGAAGAGGTGCTTCGGCAAGCTTGAGAGCCACTCTTCGCCGCGAATCACGTGCGAGATCTCCATGTCGTGGTCATCACATGTCGCCGCGAGATGGTAGGTCGGAAATCCATCGGACTTGATGATGACTTGGTCATCGACTTGCGACCAAGGGATCTCCACACGCCCGCGGATCATGTCCTCCATCACGATTGACCCTTCGAGCGGAACTTTCAAACGGATGACATGCTGGTCACCGACCGCCGCTCGGTTCTCAGACTCCAGTTTTGGGAGGTTGCGACAGTGACGATCGTACATGATGGGCTGTTTCAACGTCTGCTGTTGCTTGGAAACATTTTCGAGCCGCTCCTTCGTACAAAAGCAATAGTAGGCCCGGTCGTTCGCGATCAATTCATACGCGTACGCCAGATGTTTTTCTCGGCGTTCAGACTGGAGATACGGGCCATGGGATCCGACGTGTACGACGTGACCGTCGGTGACTGCGACGCCCTCGTCCGGCTTGAGATCACACTGCACGAGCGAGGAGTACAAGCTCTCGATAGAGCCTTCGACGTACCGCGTCCGATCCGTGTCTTCTACGCGTAAGATGAACGTACCGCCGTGACGACGTGCAAACAGCCAGTTGTAGAGTGCTGAACGGAGGCCCCCGATATGCAAAAAACCCGTTGGACTCGGAGCAAAGCGCACGCGCACGGGGCGTTCCATATCGCAGATCCTAGCGAATCGGCCGGATCCTGTCGACGACGAACAGTACGGGAAATACGACTACCGCATTCCAAATGCGTTTCCATCGCCGCGGCTCATGGATCAGGCGCCATAACCACTCGAGACCAGCGCTTTGCATTATCGACGGTGCTCGTTTCGATCGCCCAGCCCAAAAGTTAAATGTTCCCCCTACGCCGACCACTACTCTAAGCTCTGGAAATTCGGCTCGATGCTTGGCAATCCACCGCTCCTGGCGCGGGTGACCGAAGGCGACGAGAAGAACCTGGGGTCCAAACAAGGTCATGCGATGTCGTGCCTCTTCACTCGTTGCATCTTCAGCTCCATCTCTCTCGATACGACCCGCCTGCTCAGCGTGAACTTCCAACCCAGGGTAGGCGGCGCGAATGCGCTTCGCGGCGTCGCTCGCCTCACCCGCCTCCCCGCCGAGAAGTCCGATTCGCCATTTTTTGTCGTGCGCAAGCAAAACCAATCGCTCAGCGAAATCGACCCCAGGGATGCGCTCGGTTTGACATACGGTAGCAAACCACGGTCCAGAGCCGTCCACCAAGCGCACGTCGGCCATTCGCAACACATCAGCGTACTGAGCGTCACGATGAGCTGCCAATAGAATCTCAGCATTCGCCGTTACGACCCAAACAGGCTTCGCGGACTTCTCGATGTGTTCGATGGCCTGCGGCATGCCCCAGCCTTCGATCGGTATGCCAAAAATCTTGCGCATACTATTTCCACTTCTTCACGAGCTCCTTGAACCGCTCACCGCGATCGAACTCGTTATGGAACATCCCAAAGCTCGTGCACCCCGGCGAGAGCAGCACAGTGTCTCCATGCCTAGCATGTACCTGAATATCGCGCATCGCATCTTCCATATTCCCAAACCACGCTCCCTTGATCCCCGCCTTCCTGATCTTCCGTTCCGCCGTTCCCTTCAATAAATAGACGGTCACGTCTTTCCGTTTCGCAATCTCCTTCGCTATCTCATCGAACTCGAGCTCCTTATCCGTCCCACCAAAAATCAAATGGACATTCGCCTTCGACTTTATGGACTTTCCTGACTTTATGGACTTTTTGACTTTCGACTTTATAGACTTAAGCGCTGCTAATGTTCCGTCGGGCGTCGTCGCGGTCGTGTCGTTGATGAACGTAATCCCCTTTTTCAAAGCGATGGTTTCCAAACGATCCGGCAAGCCCTTAAAGCGCTTGAGTGCCGACACGATCGTTTTAGCCGGGACTCCGAGCTCTTTTCCAACGGCCGCCGCGAAACTCGCATTCATTTGATTGTGTTCGCCCGGAACGCGGAGCGCGTAGCGCGGAACGCCAGAGCTGATGCGAACGACTCGACCCGGAGTTTCTTGGGCAAACTCGTCGAATGATCGATCCGCGGGAAGAATGGTGACGTCGTCGGGCAACTGATGCCGGAAGATCTGCGCTTTTGCTTCCGCGTACGCATCCATGTTGGCGTAGGTATTCAAGTGATCGCGCATGAGATTGGTCCACACGGCAATCTGTGGTGAGAAACCAGCATCCCCCGTTGCCTCGAGTTGCCAGCTGCTCATCTCGAGCACGACGATATCATTTGCCTTCACTTGCGAGAGAAACGTGAGCGGTGACACGAGAATATTGCCCCCGAGCCACACGCGTCGCCATTTCTTCGACGCGATGAGGATCGAGTGGACCATGGCGGTCGTCGTGCTCTTGCCACGCGTGCCGGTGATCCCGATGACAGGACACGGACATCCCTCGAGAAAGATCGATAAGTCTGACGTGATGCGTTTTCCAAGTTTGCGTGCGAGCTTCATCTCGGGCGCCTCGGATCGTACACGTGGCCCGCGGACGATCGTGTCAGCCCACCGCACATCTTTCAGATCGTGGCCACCGAGTCGATATTTGACGTTCTTGAACTGAGATAACTGTTTGACGTTCTCCGAGAGCTGCTTCCGCGTCTTCAAATCCGTGGCTATGATTTGATCCCCTTGCTTAGCAAAATACAACGCCGCAGCCACGCCACTGCCTTTTGGATATTGCCCGAGGCCCAGAATGAGTACCTTCATGACAGAACATCCTTATATAGATTCTGTAATTTGTCGACTACCTTGTCCCATGAATATTCCTTCCGCACCACGTCGCATGCCCTTTGTCCGCGCTCGGCTACCATGGCTGGATCTGACAGGGCTAACTGGATGGCCTGGGTCAGCGCTTTACGGTTGTCGACAGAGAACGCGATTCCGCTGTGATCCACGAGCTCCATATTCTCTTTGATATCAGACATGATGACGACTTTGCCAGCAGCCATCGCTTCGATGATGGTGACCGATAGCCCTTCTGCGCGCGAGGGATGCACGAACGCATAGCAATGCGCGAACAATTGTCTGAGCGCGACACCGCTCTGATAGCCAAGGAGTCGCACGCGCACGTCACGGTCGGCAAGCGTATGAAGCTTGTGATCGTAATCCGTTGCATAATACGACTCGCCGACGATGACGAGGGGCATGTCCGTATCGACATCTCGATACGCTTCGATAGCAACGTCATACGCTTTATTCGGCACGAGACGTCCGACGCCAAGAATGTAGTGCCCAGGGACAAGCCCGAGCCGGCGCACATGTTCTGACCCTTGCGGCCCGAACACCTCTGCGCCGTTTGGGATATAGTCCGTCGCACGCTTCCATGTTTGTCGACAAAAGACCTGGAGGGTATGTGAGATCACGACCGTGCGATGCGGAAAGTGCACAGCCGCCCATTCGCCGAATTTGAGATAGTGTCTGGCGACCCAACTCCACTTTGAATCGAACCAGTCACGGCTGTGAAACGTTGAGATGACTTTTGATCGCCATTTGAACAATCGCGGAATCCATGCGAGCGTCGAAGGTCCAACGCCGTGATAATGGATGATGTCTGCTTTTTGGAAGAGAACATGAAGCGTCGCGAGAAATGTGTGCGTGATCGTGTCCAGGTTCTTGGTCCGGATCGATGGGATTCGGATCAGGTGCACGCCGTCGAAAGTGTTCTTGGGAAAATCCGCATGGCTACGTATATACACGTAAACGCTGTGGCCGTGCGCCGCAAGACGTGTCGCGATTTGTTCGACATGCCGCTCCACCCCACCCGCGCCCGCAATGGACGCCGAGGGAATACCTTTGGTGCCGAGGAAGTAGATGCGCATGAAGACTTGATTTCTTCGCAGAAATCTGCTAGTATTCTAGCGCTAAAATGCCCGAATGTCATGGGACTGTAGCTCAGTTGGTAGAGCAGTGGCCTTTTAAGCCAACGGTCGCGGGTTCAATCCCCGCCGGTCCCACCATGCAACAAACCCGCTTAGCGGGTTTTTTGCTACCTCGCCTCCCTCTACCCATTCAAGTAAGATCCCACCATGACCTGGGCCCTGCTACTCGTCGCCTCCCTCTGGGGCATGGCAACGATCTCATTCGTCGAGCGTAACTTCGCCCTCGCCTTCGCGCTCTATCTTGGATTCGCATACCTTGCGTCGTTCATCATCGGTTACGCCGGGATGTTCATGGGCGCCGCATACGCATGGGTCACGGTGCGATCTATGCGTGCAAAAAACGAGGATGATCTCTCAAAAAATAGACGTGCCTTCGAGTGGATCACGGTGATCGCTTCGTTCTTCTTACTGTTCGCCGTGATCGAATGGCTCGTGTAAATTTCGTTGACAAGACACGACACGACTGTTGGAATCCTGCGCCCCCCAACATCGAGGTGAAACATGACTCGTGACGTTGGAAGCTCCCCTGCCGTTGGATATACGGTCGAGTTCGTTCCTGAGCACGATCCGCGCATCGCGCGCCTGTCCATTCGCGTCTCGCCGAGCTCACGCATGGCTTCGTTGCAGGTGCAGTGGCATCGGCCAACCGAGCGTCACGACATCGGCGGCGCTGGCACCCTGCCGCTCACGCGACTGACAGATCTGTGGCGCGCTCTTGCGCACGAAATACGATGCGCAAACCGCCGCGGGCGACGAAGCATCAGGACCGAATGCAAGTACAAGCTGCTCATGGACGACTGGTTCCGAACGTATGTCGACATACGCGGCCAAGATGTCACCGTGTTTCTCCGTTCTGGTTACGATCTCCGACTCCATCTGCGAGATCGTCATGACACCGAGGCCCTCATCCATTCTCTCGGTGACCAGCTCCTGTTCGCGACGGGGAGACTTCCCCGGTTGTAGCCCCGAAGCTTCGGGGCTTTTCTATTCCACGAGCGCCATAACGCGTTTCGCGAGCGCCGTCCCATCATCCGTCGGCAATACGCCCCGCATACCTCTCGAATCCGTTGATGGATGCTGCAGCGTCTCGAAGATCGCCTCGCGCAATCGACTCATGTAATCGATCGACACCTGATCAAACACGGTCACCCCGGGGACGCGCGAGAAATGCTGCGCATTCACCTCCTGCTGGTTGTTCGGGATTGGAATGATAATGCTGGGCTTGCCAAGCTCCGAGAGTTCCGAAAGCGCTCCCATACCCGCACGCGAGACGATGACATCCGCCGCCGCATAAGCCCGCTGCATGGCACTTAGGTCAAACTGTTCCGTGAAGTAGTACCCAGGTCGAGGAACAAGTTTTCCGACTTTTCCGGCTCCCGTCGAATGAATGATTTGTGCGCGCTCGAGCAATCGTTCTAATTCGACGAAGATAGCGAGATTAATCGCCTGCGCTCCCGTTCCTCCACCAACGATCAGCACGCATGGCCTCGCGGAACTCAATCCAAACGAAGCCAACGCAGCCCCGCGCTCCGGTAGCTCTTCACGTTTGAAGAAAACGGGCGTGGGAATCTGCTCACTATTCACATGTGGACCAAACGGCGGATTCTCATACGCAAACGATGTCGTCACTGACTGACAGAGTTTGGCAACAGCTTTGTTCGCGAGACCCGGAACGGCATCTAGCTGATGGATGGCACAAGGGATTCCCTGCGTTCGCGCTTCTCTCATGACGGGAACCGCCGTAAATCCACCTGCTGAGACGACAACGTCCGGTTTTGTTTCCATGAGGACGTTACGCGCTACGCGTTTTGCGTGATGCGCATCAAATGGAAACGTCAACCAGTGGATCGAGGGGTACCGTGGGAGTTTGGCGACCGGGATCGCGAAAAATGGTATTCCTTCTTTTTCGACAAGCGCGCGCTCCGGTCCATCCGGCGTACCGAACCACACAAACGTCACGTCGGACCGCAGACGTCGAAGCGCGCGCGCCGTCGCAATCAGCGGCGTCACAGGCCCCAACGTTCCTCCCCCAGCGAATCCAATTTTGATCATAATGTTTTTCGTTACGCGCTACCCGCTATGCGTTATGCGTTATAACGCAAACTTATTCTCCCTCGGCACGCCTGCAACGAGGCCAATGCCCGCAAGCAGCGCCACCATTGATGTACCACCATGCGAAATAAGCGGCAATGTGACACCGGTCATAGGCATGAGTCCCGACATCGACATCATGTTCACAAGGGCTTGGACCGCAATCCAAATGCCCACGCCGGCGGCGAGATACGACCCGAAGGGATCTTTCGCCGTCTTAGCGATCCGCAAACAGCGCCAGACGAGAAACGCATACGCCGCGATCATGCAAACCACAATCACGAGACCGAACTCCTCCGCAATTACGGCGAAGATGGAATCTGCTTCGACTTCAGGAAGATACAAAAACTTTTGACGCGATTTTCCGTATCCAAGGCCGAGGATGCCGCCTGATCCGATCGCCAAGATGGCCTGGTTGATGTGATAGCCAATGCCCTTGGGATCGAGCTCGGGGTGCAGGAACGTCATGAACCGCGCCGCGCGATACGGGGATAGTTTCACGAGAAGTGTGATGAGACCTGCACCAAGAGCGGTGAGCCCGGCGAACCATACAAGGGGCGCGCCTGACACGAGGTATAGCAAAGTCGAGGTGCCGACAATAACGGCCATAGATCCTGTGTCGGGTTGCATGACAAGAAGAAAAACGACGGCACCCAAAGTACCCGCAAACGGAAGCAGGCCCTCCTGCACGTCATGCGCCTTCCCGCCACGTCGCTCGGCGAGCCACGCGGCGAGATACACGAGAAATGTGAGCTTCGCGAATTCCGACGGCTGAAAGGTGATCCCGCCAATCGTCGCCCAGGATTGAGCTCCGCCCTGTTTGAATCCGATCCCAGGAATGTACACGAGGAGCAAGAGCGCGAAGGTCGCGACGAGAGCCAGTGAAGCCACGCGCTTCCACGTTCGATAATTGATCAACGAGAGAAGCAAGAACATGCCGAGTCCGGGCAAGATCCCGGCGAGGAGCTGACGCTTTACGTAAAAGAGACTGTCGGCCGTGCGTTGAAAGGCGACGGGACCAGAGGCGGACATGAGCGCTGCGAGTCCAAAAATCAGTAATCCGAATGTGACTCCAACGATGGCCGGGTCCAAGGCGCGCGCGCGATCAAGCAAGGAAAGTCGCATGCTTAGATAGTATCAAGCAACGAGAGGATGACGCCGAGTCCGGCCAGGACAAAGGAAAGCATCCAGAACCGCATCACGATGCGCGGCTCACTCCATCCGATGGCTTGAAGATGATGATGGATTGGAGAACTCAAGAAGATTTTTTTTCCGCCACGCAATTTCTTTGATGCGATTTGCAGCATCACCGACAAGCTCTCGATCACGAACGGCAGGCCGATCAACGGTAATAGCAATGGTTGATTCGTCATGAGCGCCACAACGCCAAGGACAGTACCGAGTGACATCGCACCGGAATCCCCCATGAACACATCTGCGGGATTGACGTTGAACCACAAGAACCCGAGCAACGCGCCGACAATCACGGCACAGAGCGTCGCGAGATCGTGTCTCCCCTGCGACCACGCGATAATGGCGTACGCGGAAAATGCTGCGAGCAAGACACCGCCCGCGAGGCCATCGAGACCGTCGGTGACGTTGACCGAATGCGAGGTCGCGACAATCACAAGAATGAAAAATGGCACATACCACCACCCGATCTCGTACGTGCCGACGAACGGAATGTGGAGCTGATCCCATGCGAGCTTTGTGAAGAACCACCAAGCGCCGATGACCGCAATAAGACCGTAGGAGATGAGACGTTCGCGCTCGCGCAATCCCCCGCCCTTGCCGCCACCGAGTCGTTTAATATTCAAATAATCATCGGCGAGTCCGACCATGGCTGCGGCAAACATGAGTCCAAGCGGCAACCACGTTTGCCCGCGTGAGAGGAACGAAGCCTGACACCAGCCGCTTGAGGGACTAAACAGCGCACATCCGCCGGCCAAAACGAGCACCATCAGGAAGACGGTGCCCCAAATGATGACGCCGCCCATGTTGGGCGTCCCCGCCTTCGCTTGGTGCAACGCGGACATAACCGGTGCCGACGAGGCATCACGAATGGTCTTGCCCATTTTTGCAGCGCGGAGAAACCGGATCAGCGCAGGCATGGACACGACAGAAAGCGCAAAGGCGAAAGCGGCGAGGCCGAGAGGTCGAACAACGAGCGTCGGATCTGAGATGATCATAGGTTAATCAGAGTGAGGTAAAACAGGGCGACGCACCAAGGCACGCTCCAGAGGACCGCGAGCGCGAGCAATGACCACGACACGTGTGCGTCCGCCCGATACACGCCAAGCGCGATAGCGAGATCCGCGAACGTGACGCTTATCCATGCGATCGGGAGCAGGAACGCCCACGGCCACGTGCGCACCTCGTCAATCCCACGATAGAGATTATAATGGAGGATCACACTTCCGAGCTTCTGGCTCGCCGGCAACACACGCATGAGAAAATACGTGCACATGCTCAGGGTCACGAGCACGATGACGATCGACACCATCCGGATCCACGGACGTGTCCATGCGAGTCTCGCAGATAAGGTCCAGGCCTCAAACGTCATGGTCGTATCCTACTCTACCTGCACAACTTCTTTAAGCTCTGGAACCATTTGAAACAACGCGTCCTCAATGCCCGCCTTGAATGTCATCTCGGACATCGGGCAACCCACACACGCCCCCTGCATACGCAGGCTTACTTTGCCGTTCGTTTGGTCGACCTCAACAACCTCGACATTCCCGCCATGCATTGCCAGCCCCTCTCGAAGCACATCCAATACTTTTTCGATTTCCCCCAGGAGTTCCTCCTTCGTTTTTTGCTCCATATAGCCTCAAATTACCCTTTCGTATCCGTCTTGACAAGCGTTCACATTTCTCGTAACCTAGCGCCCATTCGATCCCTGGCATTTGGTCAGGCTACTCACTACTTCCTACTCACTACTCACTCAAAGATATGGCAACAAAAAAAGCAGGCGGTTCTACACAAAATGGCCGCGATTCACAAGGTCAGCGCCTGGGTACCAAAAAGTACGCCGGGGAGTTTGCGAAGAACGGCAACATCCTCGTCCGCCAGCGCGGCCTCGCGATTCGTCCAGGAACGAACGTCGCGCGCGGATCTGACGATTCGCTGTTTGCCACGGCCGACGGGATCGTGCAGTTCGTCGACAAGCGTATCAAGCGTTTCACCGGCCACTTCAAGCTGGCGAAATTTGTCCACGTGGTTCCTGTCGCAACAAAGTAAGAACGCAATACCACATCCCCGACACGTGTCGGGGATTTTGTTATCCTACACACATGCTCACAGATGTATTACTCATGGAACTGGCTGTCGCGACCGTCCTCCTGTGCCTCGGCGCCAGCATCACACTCTTCCAGCGCCTGCGCCCCATGCTCACGGGCGGCGCACCATTCGTTGCGAGTTCGGCGGAGAACATCAAACGTATGATGCACCTCGCCGAACTCAAGCCCAGCGACCGAGTCGTAGACCTAGGATCGGGAGACGGTAGCCTGATCCACGCTGCATCGCTTGGCGGTGTACGAGAAGCCGTCGGTCTTGAGCTCGACGGAACGCTCGTGAAGCAAAGTCGCAGGAAGACCAAAGGGAGAGAGAATGCACGGTTCGACCAAGTCGATTTTTGGAAGGCTGATCTATCTCCGTACGACGTCGTGTTCGTCTTTGGCATCCCCTACTCCATGTCGCGCCTTGCCGAGAAGTTACAACGGGAGCTGAGACCCGGCACTCGTGTGATCTCCAACACGTTTCGTCT
>CAYGDS010000002.1:18631-22469 GCA_964348595.1 uncultured Gammaproteobacteria bacterium
GTCCGAGGGTCCAATTTATCGTTACGATCGTTGAGCCGCCTTCATCAACCCGTAGAAAAGCGGATGCGGCGTAAACGGACGCGAGCGGAGCTCCGGATGCGCCTGTGTTGCGAGGAAAAACGGATGGCCTTTGAGTTCGATGATCTCGGCCAACTTCCCGTCAGGTGACTGACCCGAGTGGATCAATCCGGCTTTTTCGAGCGCGGGACGATAGAAAGGATTGCACTCAAAACGGTGACGATGTCGTTCCATAACCAGCTCTCGGCCATAAAGGGATCGTGCAACCGTTTTCGGTTTGAGCACGCATGGATATTCGCCGAGACGCATGGTTCCGCCGTAGTCGCGATTCTTCATGCGTTCCTCCTGTTCATTCATGAGATGGATGACCGGGTCTTTGCATCCGGGTTCGATCTCCGTGGTATGCGCACCCTTGAGCTTGAGTACATGACGCGTGAATTCGATGACCGCAAGCTGCAGACCGTAGCACAGACCGAGAAAAGGGATCTTTTTCACCCGCGCATAATTGATCGCAAGGATTTTACCTTCGACGCCGCGCGTGCCGAAACCGCCAGGTACGACGATCCCATGGATACCTTTCATGGTCTTCACGATCGATCTCGGGTTTTTTTCGATAGCCTCCGCATCAACCCATACGATTTCTGGCTTGCGACCGATGGACCAAGAGGCGTGCTTGATCGCCTCAATGACCGAAAGGTACGCGTCGGACAATGAGAAGTTCCCCGTCGACGTGTACTTGCCCACAATCGCTATCCGGATGGGTTTCTGGCTCGTCGCAATGCGTTTCGTGAAACGCTTCCAGGCTCGCATATCTGGACGATGGCAGTGCAACTTCAGACGCTGGCATACGAGTTTTCCCAGTCCCTCGCGTTCAAAGTGCTCGGGCACGGCGTAAACCGTCGAGACGTCAGGCGCGCTAATGATGGCCTCCGGAGGTACGCTGCAATGAACGGCGATCTTCTTTTTCCGAACTTCGTCAATGCGTTGATTTGATCGTCCGATAATAAAATCTGGTTGGAGACCAGCAGAGTTGAGCGTGCGCACCGCGAACTGCGTCGGTTTGCTTTTCATCTCGCCAATCGAACTGGGCACGGGTAGGTAGCTCACGAGTCCGACGAGCACGTCGTCGGGACGATGTAGACGCATCATGCGTGCAGCTTCGAGGAAGAGAACGTTTTGATACTCGCCGACTGTTCCACCAATTTCGATGATGGTCACATCCGCGTCGTGAAAATGCGCCGCAGCCTTGATGCGCGCAATAACCTCTTCCGGAACATGCGGCACGACTTCGACGGTTTTTCCACCGTAGCCAAGCGCACGTTCACGGTTGATGACGGAAAGATAGACGCGCCCCGTCGTCATGTAATTGACTTTGACGATGTCCTCGTCGAGAAAACGCTCGTAGTTGCCAATGTCCTGGTCCGTTTCGTCCCCGTCTTTTGTGACGAACACCTCTCCGTGCTCAACCGGGTTCATCGTCCCCGCATCGACGTTGATATACGGATCGATTTTGACCGCCGTCACCTTCATCCCCCTGGCTTTTAAAATCGCGCCGAGCGATGCCGACGCGACTCCCTTTCCAACGCCACTCATGACGCCACCCGTGATGAAGATATAGGTGCGACGCTTGGCCATAAGGTTAGAGTGTACACCTTCGATGGACGAGGGAAAAAGAACGGTCAAGGGGTTGACAGCCTTGTTTAGGCTGCTAGAGTCAGCTGGCCTCTCAAAACCGGAGCAATGCGCATGATGGTCAAGGTTTTCGACATGTTCGAGGACGGAGTGTCTTCGGGTAGAGTACCCCTCCCCGCGATGACCTATCGACTGATGCACTTCGGTAAGGTCGCCGATCGGATAGCAGCACCGTCGAATTACCGTGAGCCGGACGAGGGGGTGCCTAGGATCACCGCCCGTCCGAGCCCCGAGGAGATGAGCTACACACTCTGCGACGACCATCGTCACTACGTTCTCGTAGAACGATGTAGCGATCTGCTCCTTCACGCAGATCTCGTGGACTCGAAGGCCTGCGATAACACCTGCAAGCATCCGACCTTCTACGAAGGCGTGGACACGGAGTTGCACATCTCCAGCGCTGCCCGCGCGGTCTTCCGGAAAGAACGGCGTCGTCAAATGCCGCTCATCATCAGGCGGAACATGTCCGCCTTTCTCCGCTCACTCGTGACAGGCAACGCCTACTGAACAAGCGCCCCCGAACCAAATCTGGATCGGGGGTTTTGAATTCATGCGCCAAGCACGGTGATAGCCATCACCGTGCCAAGGGTTGACAAACGGCCATAAATCATGATACCAACTCCTCGGAGGACCTGATGGCAAAGAAGCGCTCTTTCAAGCACCCGATGACCGAAGTTTGGCTGCACGCGATCAGCGTACTCGGCCAAATCACGCGCATCTTCGAGCGCGAGCAGTACGACTCTTTCGGTCATGGCTCCGCCGAAACTCTCATGCACGAGGTCGAGCATCATACGTACGGCTCGGTACTCTCTTGGTGGATTGATCAAAGCGGCTTCCCCGGACTCAGGGTCCATGTCAACCTGCGAATAATCGCGTCCATCAACGTCCATTACGATCCCACCAAACGACGGTGGGCAGCGGGATATTGGAAATATTCTCGCGAACAAGAGATGACCAAAGCAATCGCGAGGCGTCACGGTCTAAAGCGTGCGAAGGACATCACCTACCTGGGGAGAAGGAATGTCGTGACAACTCGGCAAGCGCTCAAGCTCCTCCGAGACATCGCCAAGATCGTCAAGGCCGATCAGCTTGAGCAAGACGCTCGGCACAAGAAGAGCGCCTGACCACTACCGACGAACTCCGTCGGTTTTTCGTTCATCAAGGGTTGACAATTCGCCCAAGATCGTGATACCCAATACGCGGAAGGGAATAGTCGATGACGGATAAAAACAGGGGAAAGCGGCCCTACCTTCGTCTCGTGGACGAGACGTATCGAACTCCACCACCCAAGCACGTTCGACTCCAGTTCGATTTCACCCACGACGCGTATCAGCGCTTGTGCGAGATCCGAAGCCTTTCCGGACACGAATCAAGTGCCGAGCTCATCCGCGACGCCCTTCGCATCTACGAATGGTTGTACGAAGCGAGAAGGCCGGGGGAGAGTCTCTTGTTCCCCAGTCCGAACAAGGTCTTCGAAATTCAACTGTCCCAGCGCACCGAGCGCCTTTTCGCGAGGAGAAGATGACCAACAAGCCTCGAAAGCGTATACAGATCGACGCTTCACCTCAACTCGTCTCGCAGCTCGAGGAGCTAGGACAGCTCATCGATGCTGCCACCGCGGCGGAAACCGTGAGGAGAGCGGTCAGCCTCGCGCTGGGTCTCGCACGCGAGCACAAAGACAAGGATGGGAAGCTCGAGATCATCGACAAGGAAGGCAAATCTCGCATCCTCGTACTCTTCTTCTGACGCAACGCCCCCGAACCAATCTGGTCGGGGGCTTTCGCTTTACAGCCTGTTGATCTTTGACGCCAGTATGAAATCGTTATTCGACAGTCCGCCGATCGCATGCGTGGACAATTCCAATTTCACTTTGTTCCACCAGCAATGGATATCCGGATGATGGCCTTCGCTTTCCGCCAAGTCTGCGACTTTGTTTATAAAAATCATCGCCTCCTTAAAATCTTTAAACGTAAACTCACGCGAGATACTCTTGTGATCCTCCACAAGCGTCCACCCATTCACTTCCGCGGCGAGCTTTAGCGCCGCATCTTTATCCATGGGCAAGGCTCCCCCTTCACACGGCACACATTTTTGTTCGAATAATGGCTTCATACATCTATACATTCCC
>CAYGDS010000003.1:0-19380 GCA_964348595.1 uncultured Gammaproteobacteria bacterium
TCCTCGACTGGCGCAGGCACTTCCATGCGCTCGCCTCGACTCACGAGGAGACCGGGAAGGGCAAGCCGCACCCGGACGTCTTTCTACGAGCCGCACGTCGACTCGAAGTCGACCCGAAGGAGTGCGTCGTACTCGAGAACGACGACAAGGGGGCCCAGGCCGGGCTCGCCGCGGGTATGGAGGTCATGGTCGTGCCCGACACGGAGGAGCGACGCCTCGCCTGCGTGAAGCTCGGCGTCCAGACCTATCCGGATCTTGGGTTCATCATCAACCGTCTCGGTCTGCACGACGGGCCCTGATCGTTCATCTCTTCGACCCCGGTCCGATGCACATCGGACCGGGTTTTCTATTGACAAAAATGATTATTTATTGCCACTATCCTGTTGGAGGTTCAAAGTATTCACATGAAAAAGTCCATTCTCATCACCGCTTTGCAGATCGCGGAGGCGCTCAAGACGCCACCGGCACAGGGCAAGCACGCCCTCGAGCCCTTCAAGAGCGACTTCGTGAAGCCGAACAGCCTGCCCTTCGAAATTCTCGAGGACTCGGCCGTCGCCAATAACAAGGTCGAGCTGCACATGGACGTCGAAGACGTCTGGGTATGTCTCGAGGGCGAGGCATGGTTCCTCCTGGGCGGTGAGATGGTCGATCCGAAGCCGAGCGAATCCGGCGGTCCGCGCGAGCTCCGCTCCAAGGAGGTCCACGGTGCCGAACGCATCGTCATGAAGCCAGGTGATTGGCTCTGGATCCCCGCTGGCGTTCCGCACGTGCACGGCGCGGAACAGACCGCTCGGCTCATGGTGCTGAAGCGCAAGCCATAGCCCAACCACACGTTCTACAAGGCGGATTGACAGATCCGTCTTTTTCATTTAATTATAAGACGCTCATTCGCATCTCATAGAAGAGAGGGCTTCATGGAGTGGTTCTGGCTCGGGCTCATCGTCCTCGGCTGCGTGTGCATTACGGCGATCCAGGCCGTGAAGCGTCTCGCAATGAAGGGGGGCGCGATCGACCCGACGCGTTTCCTGGTGTGGCAATTTAGTTGCGCGACCGCACTCTACGGTGCGCTCTACATCTTCGTTTGGGGCTTCACGTGGCCAGAGCTCGGCACCAGCTTCTGGTCTGCCGTCGTCGGCTGCGCCTTCGCCAACCTCTTCATCCAGTGGCTGGGCACCAAGGCCGCGTCGCTTTCGGCGGGTGACGTTTCGCTGACGGCGCCGCTTCAGGCCATGACACCAGGTATGATCACGCTCCTCGCGCTTTCGCTTGGCGAATTTCCGGGGTGGCTCGGTATCGCCGGCATCGCGTGCATGGCTGTCGGTACGTACTACCTGACGTGGCCCAAGCAACGCGAGGGCTGGTACGACTGGATCGGGCCGTTGTACCACTTGCGACGGCTGACACAGTGGCGCTCACTCAACGCGGAAGACCGCAGCCGGACACTAGCCATCAGTCTGTCGCTCGGTTCCGCTGCCATTGGCACGTTTGGGCTCTTGTTCGAGAGCTTGTACACGCGCCGCGCGGGTGATCTTCAGGGCCTTGTGCTTGGTTCGACCACCGTTTGTCTCTTGCTTGCGCTGGGCTACGCATTTGCGTACTTCGTGAGTGGGGGAGCAGCCAAGGCGACGCCGGTCACACGGCACCTGGTCTTCGGTTCGCTCATCATGGGCGCGCTCTTCGTGGCGCACTGGATGTGCATCCAGCCGGGCTTTGCTCATTTTCTGACATCCTACGTCGGGACGTTGAAGCGCCTGTCCATCCTGTTCACTGTCTGCATCGGCGTATTCGTCTTCAAGGAGGCGAAGGACCGCACACAGCTCAAGGATCGCTTGTGGGCCGCGGGGTTCATCACGGTGGGTTCCATCCTGATCGCATGTGATGGCCTCATGACCAACGTGGTGGGCGCCGTCGAACGTCTGGGCTTCTAACAAAGACCAGCTCCTCGAGCTGGTCTTTTTCATATCCCAGCCTTGACTTAGCCTGGGGTGCAGGTACCATCCTGGCATCATGAAAAAGGCTTTCGTTACCGGAATTACCGGGCAAGACGGCTCCTACCTGGCAGAATTGCTGTTAGCTAAAGGGTATGAAGTCCATGGCTTGATCCGCCGTTCCAGTGCGGATAACGCGGCGTCGCGTATTTCGCATCTCTATATCGACGAGCATCACCCAGCAGCCCGCCTCTTTTTGCATTACGGAGATCTGCAAGACGCGAGCGCCCTCGCACGACTTTTGTACAAGATCCAGCCTGACGAGATTTATGCGCTTGGTGCACAAAGCCATGTGCGCGTGAGCTTTGACGCGTCGCTCTATACGGGCGACGTCACAGGGCTCAGTATCCTGCGTATTCTTGAGGCCGTGCGTGATGCCAAGGTTCCTGCGCGCGTGTATCAGGCATCCTCAAGTGAAATGTTCGGCGCAGCACCGGCCCCTCAGCACGAGAAGACGCCGTTCTATCCGCGCAGTCCGTACGGTGTCGCGAAGGTCGCGTCCTATTGGTATGCCGTCAATTATCGCGAGGCGTACGGTTTGCATGTTTCGAATGGGATCTTGTTCAACCACGAAAGCCCGCGACGCGGCGATACGTTCGTTACGCGCAAAGTGACGCAGGGTATTGCCAATATTCTGGCGGGCAAGAGCGAAGCAATTTATCTCGGCAATCTTGATGCGAGGCGCGACTGGGGGTACGCGCCCGAATATGTCGAGGCCATGTGGAAGATGCTTCAGCAACCAGCGCCCGATGATTATGTGATCGCGACCGGAGAGACGCACACGGTCCGCGAACTTGTTGAGACCGCCTCGCAACTCGTCGGACTTGATTCAGACAAGATTGTCCGTATCGATCCAAAATATTATCGGCCGACAGAAGTCGATCATCTCCTTGGTGACACACGAAAAGCGCAGGAGAAACTTGGATGGCAACCAAAGGTGAATTTCGATGCGCTCGTGCGCATTATCCTAGCCGCTGATCTCAAGAATCTAGGACTCCAGGTTCCATTTGAGGTCCCTAAGGACGGTCTTGATTGGCGGACGCAGCAACCGTAGATCCTATTTGGTATGCCCAGGCTTCCGCTGCGCTGGAACCGTTACATGGGCGTCGCCGTGCTCGCGCTTGTCGTGCACGGCCTCTTTTTTTGGCAGGCGGTACGTACCGGTTCGATCGACCGAGAAATGACCGATGGGAGCCAGTACATGCAAATGGCGGACAACCTGCTTGCGGGGCACGGGTATTCGCTCCGTCCGTCAGAACCCTTCGCCCCCGACACGATCCGCACGCCGGTCTATCCGTTCGTCTTAGCTGCCTTCAAGGGTCTCACCGGATCGTTCCATGGATCGCTCTATCTCTCATTCATTCTCGGCCTTACGATCCCGTTGGCCGGGATGGGTCTTGCGAGGCTCTTGCGGCTGTCACCCCCGGTTGAAATCCTGGTCGGGGCAGCGCTTGCACTTGACCCACATCTCTTTTATTACAGTTTTATCTACGGATCGGAATCCTACTTTCTGCCGCTCGCCGCATGGGCGATCTATCTCACTTGCCTCGCGATGGTTAAACGATCTTGGAAAGTAGGTCTGGCTGCCGGTGCCCTGTTTGGGCTCGCGACGCTCGCGCGCCCGATCGTTCAATTCGCTCCGGCCTTTGTTATCTGTTGGGCTTGTTACGATGGCTGGCGATACCGCTGGATTCGACCAAAACTCTTACGCACGACTGGGGCGTTTCTCGCGATGTTCGCGGTCGTCGTCATCCCATGGTTGATCCGTAACGTCGCCACGTTTGGCGCGTTCGATTACTCAAACGTCGGGTGGTTCAACATGTACACACGCGTAGCGGCCACCACCGAAATGATCGCGATCGGCCAGCGTGATTATCCAAAGATACGGCTCGAGTTCATGGAACGGTTGCATAAAAAAGGATACGTGGACCACTCGCCGGTCGAAGAGTGGGATGTCCATGGATATTCGTTCAAACCGATCTTTCAGAAAGAAACATGGGAAATCATCAAGCATTATCCCAAGGAAGCGGTGATCGTACACATCGGTGCTGCGTTTACGGTCGTCTCGCAAGACACGGTGGCCCTCATCGGAAAGAAGTTGCAGATCTGGGATTATCGATACCCGACGTTTTCTCCATTCGTAGTCTTGGCCCAAGAGGGAGCGCTTGGGTTGTTGCGGCACGCAGCCAGTGAACTGTCACTCGCCTTTATTTGGTCGGCTGTCGGTCGATTGATCTGGCTCGGACTCTTCGCGCTCAGCCTCCTCGGTCCGTTCATCGCCTGGCAAACGCGGCGCGATCTCGTGCCGCTCGCGGTCTTTCTCTTGTTGTATGAACTTGGCATCGTAGCCCTTTCGCTCAATGCCGCCGCCCAGGCGGAGGCCCGTTACCGCGCACAATTCCTGTTCGTCGAATGGCCCTTGGCCGTGCTGACGGTGCACGCGTGGATCTCGAAAACCGCGGGCCGCGTCACGCGACCGGCGCTTGCTGGGATGCGGTGTTCGGTTTGTGGAGCCGCCTCGTTCATTCGCCGACGCGGAAACATCAAGAAAGTGTACGAGCTCTACCGTTGTGGTCTCTGCCAGGTCTCATTCGTTCGTCCACTCCCGTCATCTGAGGACATCGCGGCGTATTATTCACAATCCTATTTCTTTGGAGGGACAGGCGGCGGGTATGTCGACTACGACCGTGACAAGGCGGCCGCGAAAAAAAGTCTTGAAGGATTTCTCGACGTTGTCGATCGTTTCGTCCTGGATAAAGGCACGATGCTCGACGTTGGAGCCGCAACCGGCGTGTTTCTTGAGACCGCCCGGTCACGCGGATGGAAAGTCGTCGGTCATGAAGTATCGTCCGAAGCGGCGGAGCGCGCGCGTAACAAGGGGATAGAGATGTCCATCGGTGAACTGCCGGACCAGGGTCTCAATTCACGATCGTTCCATGCGGTAACCATGCTCGACGTCATTGAGCATCTTCCGGACCCGCGGACGATGTTGAAGCGTGTACACGATCTCTTGGCCGAACGTGGTGTACTCCTCATCAACACACCTGACGCGGGGAGCGTCTACGCGCGTCTCCTCGGGCGGCGCTGGCACGCATATTGCCCTCCGGAGCATCTCATTTGGTTCAACCGGCGATCGCTCACTGCCTTGCTCGAGCAAGAAGGATTCCAAGTTGAATGGATTGGACGCGTGCCCAAGCGCTTTCGATTGTCCTACATCTTGCAGACGGCGGCACACTGGACGGGCTCAGCCTTCCTTTCGAGACTCGCGTCGCGTGTTGAATCACTCGGGCCGAATCCGAGTCTCCCACTCGACTTACGCGATAACCTGGTCGTTCTCGCCCGGAAGATTTAAGCTACGACCGACATGCATTACGTCGTGATCCCCACCTACCAGGAACGCGGAAACATCGGAAAAACCGTCCGCGCGATCTTGGCGCTCCCCGTCCAGGTTCGTCTCGTGATCGTAGACGACGCGTCTACCGACGGCACAAAGGAGGAAATCGCGGAGTTGGAACGCGCCTACCCGGGGCGTGTCCTTTCGATCCATCGAACACCGCCGCGCAGTTTTGCGCGCTCCTATATCGAAGGCTTTGATCTCGCGCTGTCCGATCCAAACTGCCAAAGCGTGATCGAATGCGATGCGGATGGTTCGCATCCTGTCGACCGGATCCCAGCTATGATCGAAGCACTTCAGACCGCTGACGTCGTCGTCGGTTCACGGTACGTTGTAGGCGGAAATATCCAGGGGTTTTCCAAAGACCGTTTAGCGTTGAGCTCGGCCGCGAACTGGTACATTCGATTATTGACCGGATTACCCATGAGGGACGTGACTGCGGGGTTCGTCGCCTATAGAGCGGATCTCTTGAAACGAATTCCATATCGTTCCATCACGTCAAACGGGTATGCGTTTCAAATCGATATGAAATGGCTCTGCGTTAAAACGGGCGCGAAGATGATTGAGCTGCCGATTACGTTTATCGACCGATCGCATGGGCAAAGCAAGCTGCGATTCTCGACCATCCTCGAAGCATTTGCCATTGGGTGGAAATACCTGATACAACGCTTCACGAAACGCGGAGCGCGGAGCGCATAACGCGGAACGTCAAACACTCAAACTATGTCGTATCAACCGAAACGGATATTGCTGACTGGCGGACATGGGTTCGTCGGTTCATTCGTTCAAGACGCGCTGCGAAAGCGCTGGGGGAACGATATCGATATCATCATCCCGAAGCGTCCCGAAGACGATGTGCGCGACCGAGCCACCTGCGAGCGCCTCGTTAAAGACGTTGATACGGTTATTCACCTCGCGGCGCGCGTCGGCGGCATCGGGTATAACCGCGAACATCCGGGCGTATTATTTTATGACAATGCCATCATGGGGATCGAACTCATGGAGGCTGCGCGCAAAGCTGGCGTCAAGAAGTTCGTGATGGTCGGCACCGTCTGCGCCTATCCCAAGTTCACGCCCGTTCCGTTCAAGGAAGAAGATTTGTGGATCGGATATCCGGAGGAAACAAACGCGCCGTATGGCCTCGCAAAGAAGATGCTTCTCGTTCAGGCGCAGGCGTACCGCCAGGAATACGGCTTTAACGCCATTTACCTATTGCCGGTCAATCAGTACGGGCCGCGAGACGACTTCGATCCCTCGTCCTCGCACGTGATTCCGGCGCTTATCCGTCGCCTGATCGAATCACGCGAAGCGAAGGCGCCATCGGTCGACATCTGGGGCACAGGAAAGGCCACGCGGGAATTTTGCTTCGCGCGCGATACGGCGGACGGGATCGTGAAAGCCACGGAATTGTACGATGGAGCGGACCCGGTAAATATCGGCAGCGGTATGGAGATTTCGATCAGGGACCTCGCCGAGCTCATCAAAAAACTCACGCGATATGAGGGCGAGCTCACGTGGGACCCGACGAAGCCCGATGGCCAGCCACGCCGGATGCTCGACACGAGCAAAGCAGAGAAGCTCTTTGGTTTCAAAGCGCAGACGTCTTTTGAAGATGGATTGAAGGAGACGATCGTGTGGTACGAGCAGAACCGCGTAGCCCATAACCCATAACGCGTAACGTCGACCGAGCTATGACACATTTGGAACACTTCGAATCGATTGCCCCGATCCAGGAACGACAGCGTCGCAAGCAGCGGGGCTATTACAACCAGCTTCGCACGTGGTTGCGTTATGTGATTCCCGAAGGGAAGTCGGTCCTTGAACTCGGGTGTGCGGATGGGTGGATGCTTGGTGAACTCAAACCGTCCAATGCCGTAGGCATCGATTTCAGTCAGCGCATGATCACGCTTGCGAGAGAAAAACACCCGAACGCGCGATTCATCCTTTCTGACATAGACAAGCCGCTTCCATCCATGGCGCAAACTTTTGACTACGTGTTCGCGCTTGATCTCGTCGGGTACCTTCAAGACATCCAGGCCGCCATGGAACATGTCGCAAAACTCTTTCACCCCGAAACGCGCCTAATCATTACCAAAACCAATCCGTTTTGGGGTCCGTTTTTTCGCGTCGCCTCCTGGCTTGGTCTTGCACAGGCCCGACGCTACTCGAATTGGATCACGCGCAAGCAATGTGAGGATCTCCTTACGCTCGCCGGTTTTGAGATTGTACAGCGTGGAAAATTCTGCCTTCTCCCGTTTAATATCCCGATCCTTGGTACGATCGTGAATCGATATCTCGCACGTCTGCCGATCATTCGTCGCGCATGTCTCGTAGAAACGCTGATCTGTCGCTTGCGTCCCACGCCGGCACCGACCGCACCTTCGCTTTCGGTGATTATCCCCGCGAGAAACGAGAAGGGAAACATGCTCCCGGCGCTTCAGCGCATGCCGCGATTCGAGGGTGCCCTTGAAGTGATCTTCGTCGAAGGTCACTCAAAAGATGGCACGTGGGAAGAAATCCAACGTGTGGCCGCCATGGACTGGCCGTTTACCGTCAAAACCTTCCAACAGACGGGGAAAGGTAAAAACGACGCCGTTCGTCTCGGGTTTGACAAAGCGTCAAACGACATTCTGATGATCCTGGACGCAGACCTCACCGTCATGCCCGAAGAGCTTCCGCGCTTCTATCAAATTCTCGCCGATCGTCGCGCCGAGTATGTACATGGCACGCGCCTCGTCTACCCGATGGAAAATCAAGCTATGCGCCCACTGAATTGGCTCGGCAACAAATTCTTTAGCGCCGTGCTGAGCTACCTCGTGGGCCAGCCTTTGTCAGATACATTGTGCGGCACGAAGTGCATGTATAAAAAATCGTATGAACGTCTGGTTGCCGGTCGCACATATTTTGGCGACTTCGACCCATTCGGCGATTTCGATTTAATCTTCGGCGCGTCCAAGCTCTCGCTCAAAATCTCGGAGATCCCTGTCCATTACAAAAATCGCACCTACGGTTCGACGCAAATCAACCGGTTCCGCGACGGTTGGATTTTGATTAAAATGTGCGTATTTGCCGCGAGGAAGATGTTGTTCCTGTGACGGACCAGCGCGACGAGCAGCTCAAGTACTTTGCGTCGGTCGACCACGCAACGCGTTTCAAGTGGCAAACGGAGGACCCGTTCGTCATGGAGCATGAACACGCTGCACTCATCCCGTTCGTGCAGGCCGTCCAGGTGGAGGAGCAATTACATGGCTCACTCCGCGTTCTCGAAAGCGGATGTGGAGAGGGAGTCAACCTTGTGCATCTGCGTCAACTCGGGCTCAGTCCCGAGCGTTACGAGTTGCATGGGATCGACATGAGCACGGAGGCCGTTGCTGAGGCGAAGCGCCGCGGACTGCCGGTCGAATCAGGTGACGGGCTCGCATTGCCGTACGCCGATGCCTCGTTCGATGTATCTTATTGTCGTGATGTATTACATCACTTGGCAGATGACTCAGAACGCCGCAAATTTTTTCACGAGATGTGGCGAGTGACTAAGCCTGGCGGTTTGGTAGGGGCCATCGAGCCGAACCCACGGAACCCGGGGATTCTGGCTTTGTCATACCTTGTCCCGGCGGAGCGGGGATTACTTTCGATGACGGAGGAGCATATCCAAGAACTACTGCCAGGGGCCCGCGTCAGCCGGGTCGCCCCCTCGTCCGTGTGGCGCGTTCTCTACCATTACCGCTCCCCCTTGCGCGCCATCCCGTTGTTTGCCAAGGTGACTCGAGCGCTTTCCGCAGCCTGGGATAGGTTGTGTAGCCGGGGGCCCGGAACCATGTGGTCCTACAGGGTGTATCTCTGGAAAAAGCCGGAACGCGTTTCGTCATGAATCGCATCGCCATCATGGGCGTCGGCATGGTCGGCGGGGCACTGGACCGATACTTCAAGACCCAGAACATCCAGGCCGGCCTGTTCGATCCCGCAAAAGAGTTGTCTGACCCGTCCGTTCTCCGGGAGGCGGACGTGATTTTTGTTGCGGTCCCGACTCCGTACTATTTGGATGGCTCAGGCTTTGACGACTCGTTTATCCGACAGGCTGTTGAGACGATCCCTACGCCCGGCAAGACCATCGTGCTTAAGTCGACGATTCTGCCTGGGACAACCGAACACTTACAGTCGATGTATCCGATGCATCGTTTCTTGTTCAATCCGGAATTTTTGACCGAGACCACGGTGGATCACGACATGCAACATCCGAACCGGCAAATCGTCGGCTACACGCGCGAGAGCCGACGTGATGCGGAGTTGGTCATGGGTCTCTTGCCGCATGCACCGTTTGAGAAAATCATGCCGGCGCGTGAAGCGGAGCTGGTTAAGTACGTTGGGAATGCTTTTTATTCACTCAAGGTCGCGTACGCGAACCAAATGTTCGATTTGTGCGATCGTATCGGTGCGGATTATGATCGCGTGAAGGAGTGTGTGAAGGCGGAACCGTGGATGGGGACGCATCACTGGGAAATTTTTCATAAAGGCTATCGTGGATACGGCGGCAAATGTCTGCCGAAGGATACACGTGCGATTGCACAGCTCGCCGAACGCCACGGCATCGATCTCTCGCTCTTGCGACAAGCGGAATCGTATAACAATGCGCTCTCTGAGTCGCAGGGGATCGATATTCGATGGGAGGAAGGGTCGCCTGCGAAGCACGAGGCTGTTACGCCGGAATCAACAGACAAAAATCGGCAATCGGATAGCCATAATACATTTCAATTTATCCAAGAACCGAAAATGTATCTCGTTACCGGAGGAGCGGGTTTTATCGGATCCCACGTGGTCGATGCATTGATCGCCGAGGGGCATCGCGTGCGTGTCGTTGACAACTTTTCATCTGGCAAACGTGAGCAGGTGCATCCACGAGCAGAATTGTTCGAAGCGGATATCGCTGACTTGGAGTCCATCCGTCCCGCGTTTGTCGGTGTGCACGGCGTCTTTCATCTTGCCGCGCGACCAAGTGTCCCGTATTCGGTCGAGTATCCAATCGAATCGGCACAAACGAATGTCATGGGCACATTGAACGTGCTCACGGCTGCCCGTGACGCCGGCGTGCGTCGCGTCGTGTACAGCGCTTCTTCGTCCGCGTACGGCACGAACGAGCCACCACACCGGCCGGACATGACCCCCGAACCGCTTAGCCCCTATGCGATCCAGAAGCATATGGGCGAACGGTTTGCCGAGCAGTTCAGCCACCATTACGGATTGGAAACAGTGAGCCTGCGATACTTTAACGTGTACGGTCCGCGCATGAACGATGAAGGAGCGTATGTTCCAGTATTCGCACTTTTTCTGCGTCAATATCGTGCCGGCGAACCACTCACAATCTTTGGCGATGGAGAGCAGACGCGAGACTTCACGCACGTGCATGATGTGGCGCGCGCGAACCTGATGGCGATGCACTCACCGACGGTCGGTCGTGGGGAAGTGTTGAATGTGGGCGGAGGACAGGTGCCGACATCGATCAATGCGATTGCGCGCATGTTCGGTGCCCGTGTCGTCAACCTTCCGCCAAGAGCGGGCGATATTAAGCACTCGCAGGCAGATATTTCGCTCACGACCGAACTCATCGGTTGGACGCCTCGCATTCGGTTCGACGAGGGACTACGATCGTACTTGCGCGGACAAGGCATCGAACCGTCGATCTAGGTTCCCTGGCGACGTAATACGATCCCTACGGTACGTAGGAGAATCACCGCGTCCAAGAGGAGCGAGCGATGTTTAATGTAATACAAATCGTACTGAAGTTTTTTCAGGTTATCGTCGATGGATGCGTTGGGCGTCAGAAATTTCACTTGAGCCCAGCCGGAGAGACCGGGTCGCGACAGGTGGCGCAACGCGTAATACGGCATGCGGTCGAGCAGGGGAGCGACGAATTCCGGGCGCTCCGGTCGCGGGCCGATGAACGAGAGATCACCCTTCAAGACATTCCAAACCTGGGGCAACTCGTCGATGCGCAGCTGGCGCATCAAACGACCCCACGGGAACAGGCGCGGATCGGTTTTGGCATTCGTGGTGAATTGCGGGCCGTTCGGTTCGCTCAAGCCGCCCGCGCTCTGGACTTTCATCGAACGGAATTTTACCAGCGTAAATGGTTTGCCGCCGCGGCCCACGCGAGTTTGATGGATGAACAATGGGCCAGGCGAAGAGAGCTTGGTAAGCGCCGCCACGAACGGAATCAGGAGGAGGGTTACGATGCCGATCGGCAGAGTCACAACGATATCGGCCAGGCGCTTCACTCCCTCGTACAAACGCTTGTCCACCTCGTTCAAGTGTCGGAGGAACCACGTTTCCGAAACATACGACAACGGGATCCTGCCCGTGGCCGCCTCTTCAAGTTCGGCACGATCGAGAATAGTCACGGGTGTGAAGAGCGTTCGGTACAACGCGGCCTTGAGCCCCTCATGCTCCTCGGGTTTTGCGCCAACCACGATGGCGGAGATTCCCTCACGTTTTAACATGTCCTCAAAATCATTGAGACTCACGATCCAGTGCACGTCTCCATAGCGATACGTTTCGCCGGACAACGGGACCGCGGCTGCGAGCCGGTACCCGAGCGTGCTTGCCTTGAGGAGCGCATCCACCTTCTGTACGTCTTCAGCCGCGCCGATATAGAGCACACGCCCGGGGGTGAACGTGCCGAGCATCCAGCGGCTGATCGTGATGCGCCAAAAGTATCCCAGGAGCAGTGCCACGGCGAATTGCAAAAAGAGAATGGTGCGCGGCGCAATGCCAAACACCGGGATCAAATAAAAGAATGCTAACGCGATGCCGAGGTTGGCGATCATGCCCTCGAGATATGTTCGGAGCAAACGCAGCGGTTCCTCATTCACCGCAAGGTCGTAGAGGCCGACGATGAAGAAGCAGATGATCCAAAGGAGCGACACGAGGAAGAAGGGCCAGGCGTGCACGATCCAGCGATCAAAATCAAAGCTCCCGTGACGAATCGTGACGGTGATGAGGAGCGCGATCTGAAAGCAGACGAGGTCGCCTGTGATCAACAGAAAGCGTTTGACGTTTTGGCCGGTGCTAATCATAGAGGAAAAATGCGTTCGCCTTTTCTCGTCGGCTACTGTAGAGTATGGCCGTTCCCTTTGTCCATGGGCCAAGCCGGCCCTCGAGATCATGATCCAGCGCGCCATCAACCACGCCCTGCGTGAGAAAAAACAGATCGTCACCTTCCTTTTCGTCGGTGGGGCGTCGTTCGTGATTTATATTGGTTCGTATGCTCTGTTCTCGCGCATCCTATTTCCCGATACGTCTCGTGGTTGGTTGAATGTCGCTGCGGTGCTGTGCGCGGTCGCGTTCAATTTCGTGGCGCATCGCAACTGGACGTACAAGGCTAAGGGCGACGTTGGTGGCGCCGTGGGCGGGCAGGCGGTTCGGTACGCCCTTGTCGTCGGCAGTTCAACGGCGTTGAATGCTCTGCTCTTCTGGATCGGTCACACGAGGCTAGGCGTGTACGATTTGTTCGTCGCCGTATTCGCTGCCGGTATTTGCGCCATGTATACGTATGTGGCGCACCGGTTTTTCACGTTCCGAGTCCCATCCGCTCCATCTGTGGCTCTACCTCTCGAATGAGGTGATCGTGAGGAGCGCGTGCTATAATGCACGCCATGTCAAACAAGCGTACCCTGTTCGAGAAAAAAAACGTGCTCGTGACTGGCGGCGCTGGTTTTATTGGTTCCCATCTCTGCGATGCGCTCGTAAAAGACAGCCATGTCATTTGTGTAGACAACTTCTCTACGAGCACGGTGGCGAACATCGAGCACTTGCTGCAGAATCCGAATTTTGAGTTCATCAATCACGATATCACACAGCCGCTAAATCTCGAGTCTTTCGAGGAGCTATCTCGTTTCAAAATCAAATTCCAAGGCATTCAGGAAATCTACCACCTCGCTTGTCCGATCTCGAAAAGGCATTTTGAGCAGTTCAAGATCGCCACCATTTTGACGAATTCGATCGGGGTCAAAAATATTCTTGATATCGCCGTCTCGTATAAAGCGAAGATGCTCTACGCCTCGTCATCGGTGCTCTACGGTTCCAGGCAAGCGGACAAAACATACGTGAGTGAAGCAGACGAATGTCACATCGATCACCTCACGAACCGAGGATCCTATGACGAAGGCAAGCGTTTCAGCGAGGCGATTCTCGTCACGTACGCAGATGTGTACGGTCTTGATGTGAAGATTTCACGAATCTTCCGCACGTATGGGAGTCGCATGAAAATTTTCGATGGAAATCTCCTACCGGATATCATCAATAATGCTCTGGATGGCAAGGACATCGTGATTCCAGGTTCTGAAGACACCAAGATCAGTCTGTGCTACGTTTCTGATATCGTCGATGGCATGATTCGACACATGAATTCGCCGATTGACGTCACGGTGCTCAACCTGGGCTCTGACCAGGAACACTTCCTGTCTCGCGTGGCCGGCATGGTTATCGAGATGACGAGCTCTGCCTCGCGCGTACGGTTTGAGCCATCGACCCAATCCTTGCAGGAAGCGCCGCTCCCCGACATCACCAAAGCGAAGCAGGTGTTGCAGTGGTTGCCACTCATCCGAGTAGAGGACGGGCTTCGTTCCATGATCGATTACGCACGCTCGCATCGTCAACAACAATCTGATTTCCAATCCTATGCCTGACGCACCCGTATTTGAAAAAAAGAATATTCTCGTGACTGGCGGCGCCGGATTCATCGGTTCTCACCTGTGCGAAACATTGCTTAAGCAGGGGAGAGTGATCTGTCTTGACAATTTCATCACCAGTCAAGAGTCGAATATCGATGGATTGCTCAAGAATCCAGACTTCGAATTCATTCGACACGATATCAACACACCGTTTGATCCCGAAGCCTTTCCTGAGCTCGCCCGGTTCAAGGTCAAATTCCAAGGGATTCAGGAGATCTATCACCTGGCGTGTCCAACGAGCGCAAAAAAGTTTGAGCAGTACAAGATGCAAACGTTGTACGCAAACTCGCTAGGCATGAAACACGCGCTTGATCTGGCGGTGCGCTACAAGTCGCGCGTCGTTCACACGTCGACGTCTGTCGTCTACGGCCCGCGTCCGGCGGATGGCCATCTCTTTAAAGAGGAGGAGCATGGGCCGGTCGACTTGCTCAGTCCGCGTGCGTGCTATGACGAAGGAAAGCGCTTCGCGGAATCCGTGTGTGCCACGTATCGGCAAGTGCATGGTCTTGATGTACGCATCGCGCGCGTATTCCGAACCTATGGCCCACGCATGCCACTCTTTGACGGCCAGATGATCCCGGACTTCATCACCAACGCGCTCGACAGCAAAGAGCTCGAAATCTTCGGTGATGAAACATTCCGCACCTCGCTCGTGTACGTGTCTGACGTCGTAGACGGTCTCATCAAAATCATGGGCTTCGCCGAAGATATCGGGCCGGTGAACCTCGGGAGCGATGTCGATGTGCCGATTGTGGATGTCGCTACGCGTATCCTCGAGATGACAGGCTCTACGTCCAAGACCGCGTTCAAAGGATCACTTCTGTTCATCACCCAGCTCGGTTTGCCAGATCTTACGAAAGCTAAGGAAAAACTTGGTTGGATTCCGCTTGTGACGCTCGACGATGGGCTCAAAAAGGCCATCGATTATACTATTGCGAATAAGAGCTTGCTGAGTTTCAAGACGTTTTAGTGAGGGGTTGACGAAATTGCAAAATTCGGTTATATCAAACGGTCGGCCATGAGGCCGGCGAGTATTTTCGACAACGGAATACTGTTGTCAGATCGGAAACTCTGATGGACGTCGAATCGAAGGAGACGGAAGTCTCCGCCGATGACCCCTTCTTTGCTCTCCGTGAGGGAGTGCAGAGAGGCGTCATCGAAGCGGCATTGGACTACATTGGTAGCGCCCCCACCCGTGATCGGGGAGCGGGCAGATCCTTTGGAAGGATTGTCCTGCCGCCGCGTGTCGGAAAGACGCGCGTGGCGGGGGAGATCATCCGCGGATACTTGGACAAGTTCGGTGACTGCGTCACCTTCCTTGCACCAAAGACCGTGCTCGTGGACCAGGCCGCGGACGAGTTCGAGGCACTCTTGCCCGGCGTCCCCGTGTTCCGTCTCTACCAGGGGAGCCGTGAGCTCGGAGAGCGCGGCATCGTGGTTTCGACCTACGACAGTGCTTGCGGCCTGATGAAGCGGGGCATCCCCTCGATTTTCAGAGGTTCGAAGCTCGTGTTCGTGGACGAAGCACATCATTCCATGACCGAGATCAAACAGGGTCTGCTCCAACGAGGTTTTCCGGAAGCAGCAGTCCGGCTTGCATTGACGGCCACGCCCGACTACGACGAGGAACGCGTCCTCTCGCGCCACTTCCCTGATCTTATCCACGAGATGACGGTCTACGAAGGGGTGCAGATGAAGCTGCTCGCACCGGTGCGAGCGAGCGTCTTCGAAGTCGCGGCTGGCGCGGCAGAGAAGATTCGAATCGTGGGCGGCGACTACGATGCGAGCGAAATGGCTCGCATCATGGGACGTGTGCCGCTGCTGCAGGCCGTGCGAGAGTTCCGATACTCAAATGATCATCGGGACATTCCTGCACTCATCGCCTGCACGACCCGTGCGCAAGCCAGGATCGTGTGGGACTATCTCGTCGAGAACGGCCCTCCCGAGGCGACGGCTCCCGGCCTCGTGCTGGGGGACATGGATCCCGACGCGCGTCGCAAGATCCTCAAGAATTACGAGCGCGAGCGCCTCGATACGCTCATCACGGTCGGGGTTCTCATCGAAGGATGGAACTCGCCTCGGTGCAAGTTGCTCATCGATGTCGCGCCGTCGCTGTCGCAGGTGCGTGCCGCGCAGAAGTACACGCGGCCAATGACCAGGGACGGCGACAAGGTGGCAAAGATCATCGTGCTCATGCCGATGGGCATGGACGACATGCCGGTGCTCCCGCTCGATGTCTTCGGACCTGGGCTCGAGGAGTTGCCGGAAGAGCCACCCGACAAGATTAGGCGCAAGCGGATCGATGACAGGGATCGGCCGAAAACCGCGTGGCAAATCCTGGAAAAGTCCGGGGTCAAGGTCGCGTCGGTGAGCGCAAGGATGCGGATGGTCGAGGACATGATCATCGACCGTATGGACATCCAAGGCACCCTCAAAGCCGTTCGTGAGATCGTCGACGAGTGTTTCTACGGATATCTCGGGATCGATTTCTACTACTTTGGGCGCTTCATGCATGCCCGGTTCAAAGTCGGAGATATCAAGGTGAGCGGACGTCAGGTCCTGCGTTTCCTTGGCTACCGACCAACGTACCGTGGGTTCGCGAAGTTCATGGCCCGGTATTACCCCAAGGTTGTCGCAGACCGCCTGCTGACCGCACGCGGAGCTGAGGGTGCACACTACGCTCGGTCCTTCGGTGATCGGCGACACTTCATCTTGCGTTCACTGAACATGGTGGACGATGAGAGTCTGATCAACTCGCAAGAGGAGATCGCGGACGAGTCATGGTGGTCGGCGCTTGAGCAGCCCTTGGGCACGCTCGTGGACGTTCCAGCCGAAGGGGTGTGGCCGTTTCTGCGCGAAAGTAAGGGGACGACCTCGCCCTATGATCTGTTGATCGAGAAGCATTGGGCAATAGATGTCCGACGGCTGCTCGACACGCTCTCACCGATGGAAGCTCGTGTTCTTCGTTGGCGCTTCGGCTTTGACGGAGAAGAGGAGCTCTCGCTCAAAGAGATCGGTCGCAAGTACAACCTGTCGCAGGAACGCATTCGTCAGATACAGGAAGGGGCTCTTTCCAAGATTCGAAGACAGATCAAAGAATAACTACGCCTCGTCCCGCTTAGCTGGACGGGGCTTTTTCTTGTCCAAAATGACGTTTTCGCGCTAAGGTTTGCTCTGTGAAAGTCATCGCCGTCATGCCGGCCTATCACGAGGCCTCTCGCATTCGAGGGAGTTGACATTTAAATAATTGTTGTGTAGGGTCATCTCACATTCACGCCAGGAGCAAATACGAATGGCCAGGACAACAAGGAAGAGTGTTCGACGGGAGCGCGCCGGGGCAGAGAGTTCGATGCGCCACCGGATCCAGGTCGATCTGGATAGCACAGCGATGGCGCGAGTGGATGACATGGGAAAGAAGCTCGGTCGCAAGAGCCGGACCCAGGTGATGGGGGTCGCCCTGCGACTTATAGAGTGGTACCTGAAGCGGACCAAGGACGAGAACTGCGTCTTGTGTCTGCAGGATCCGGCCACGGGCAAGCTGATTGCCGTAGATCTGGGTTTGTAGCTACGGGGCCAAGGCCTCTCTCGAAGATCCGATAGGGATCTTTTTTCTTGTCCAAAATGCCGTTTTCGCGCTAAGGTTTGCCTGTGAAAGTCATCGCCGTCATGCCGGCCTATCATGAAGCCTCCCGCATCCGAGAGGCTGTTTCGGGTGTCCGTCCACTCGTTGACCAAGTCGTTGTTGTGGACGACGGTTCGTCCGACGCGACGGCCATGGAGGCCGCTCAGACCGGTGCGATCGTTCTTCGTCACGCCGTGAATCGCGGCCAGGGTGCGTCACTCAAAACCGGAACCGAGGCGGCACTCCAGCTTGGCGCCGACATTATCGTGCACATTGATGCCGATGGTCAGCACGATCCGGAGTCGATTTCTTCTTTGATCGAACCGATTCGCGCAAGACGTGCAGACGTTGTATTCGGCTCGCGGTTCCTCGGCCTCGCCTCCGACGGGATGCCGACGGCGCGCAAAGCCTTGCTCGTCCTCGCGCGTCGTTTCAGCACGCTCGTCCTCGGTCTTCCCTGGCGCCTCACCGATCCGCAAAGCGGTTTGCGCGCCATGACCGCGGCGGCCGCGCGTCGAGTAGATTTCAAGCAAGACCGCATGGCGCATTGCTCGGAGATTCTGCGGCTGGTTACGCGCAGCGACTTGCGTTGGATCGAGGTGCCGACGCGCATCCGTTACACGGCAGATACACTCGCGAAGGGTCAGAAGCCTGCCGACGCACTCAAGATTGTTTGGCAATTATTTCTCGGCGCCCTCCAAGGATAACTATGATCATCCAATTTCTTTTGAGCCTTTCGATTGTCGGCGCACTTGTCATGACGTGGCGACGAGAGCGTCAGCAGGCGATTCGTGTTCGTGAAGCCGTGGCGTGGAGCGTGATTTGGATCGGCGCACTGGTCGTCACCTGGTGGCCGGGCGTTGCGTCGAACGTCGCGAACTTCGTCGGCATCGGCCGTGGCGCAGACCTTATCGTCTACATCACGATTGTATTATTGCTCGTGCTCGTATTCCAGCTCCATGTCGCGCACGTGCGTCTCGAACGACAACTAACCGAGATCGTGCGACGAGAATCGCTAAACGAACTCAGATCCCAGATGTCAGATGTCAGAAGTTCGAACAACTCCGGTCATTCAGGTATCTGACATCTGACATCTGAGTTCTGACATCATATTGTTATGAAAATTGCCCACCTCGTTTGCGTCGTTCCGCCTGCAGGCGGGATGGGCACTGTGGCCATGCGCGAGGTAAGCGGCTTGCGTAGTCGTGGGGTTGAGGCGACGTTATTCGCTCCTGCAATGCGTAACGTGGAGCGCGCAACGCCAGACCGACCGTTCACACGGCTCGTACCGACTGCGTGGCACGTCGGGAATGCGGCGTGGCTCTCAGGCATCCGCAGACTCGTCGCAGGCCACGATGTGCTGCATATCCATTGGCCGTTCTTTGGAACTGCCGATCGTCTCATGCTCCGCCCCCAAGGCCTTCCGCCCATCGTCGTTACCTTTCATATGGATGCAGAGGCGTCCGGTTGGGAGGCGTTGCCCATCGTACTCGAACGGAAGCTTATCCAGCCTTTTCTTTTTCGGAGTGCAAAGCGCATCCTCGCCTCCTCGTTCGATTACGTAGCTTCATCATCGATCCGAAATATCTTTCGCGATCAAGCAGCGAAATTCGCCGAGCTTCCGTTCGGTGTCGATCTCGATCGTTATACGCC
>CAYGDS010000004.1:0-17942 GCA_964348595.1 uncultured Gammaproteobacteria bacterium
ACATGCAGGTCTATGACAAATTTTTCCTCAACTCTGTTGTTGGCGGATTGGATTTCTGGGTTGGGCTCGATCCGCACGGCCCAGGCGAATTCAACTTGGACAAGCTGCCGCACATCGCCAACAAGATTAAGGACCTGGATGCGGACGAGCTCGAACACGTGGCTCTTGCGGAAACGAAAAATATTATCGTAACCATGCCGGGGCATGCCATCACGCGCACCATCTCGAAGGCGTTCAAGTTATTCGCGCTCACCAAAACATCGGGCTTTTGGTTCCATTACAAATCTGCGTTCGACCAGGGTGCGACCGTTCTCTTGTCGATTGTATTCAGCTTTGTCGCGCTCACCGTGCTTTTTGCGAATGCGTTTGACGTCTTCATGCGGCGCTCCGTTCGTCACTGGGGTGTCGGATTCTCACTACTCGTCGTCACGCTTCTGGCCGTCGCGCCGATTCTCACGGTTGTCGTCAATCGCTATCGCGTACCCATGTTGCCGTTCATCGCGCTTATTGGCGCGGATTGGCTTGCGAATGTCGGAGGTAAGGAGCGCAGGTATTCGCTTCTGTTCGCTTGTTCGGTGTTGCTCGCAGCCACCACGGTGGATCTCTGGGGCGCATTGCCGAAGGTGATAGAGCGGTTTCAGATTCTACGTGATCGTGGGCTATGAACGCGGTTATGACATGGTTGAGAAAGAATGGATTCTCAATAGGCCTTATACTGGGATCCGCCTGCCTCGTATTCTTGGTGTCCTTCCGGCTGTCTGAGGCCCCACGGACATGGTACGACGAGGGAATCTTTTTGGAGGTCTCCAAGCAAATCGCCGAGGGGAACGGGATAAAGATGCGCTCCGCGCCGGATCAGCTCGAGTCCGCTACATGGTTCACAACCGTAGGATATCCCGTGCTTTACCCGGTGGCAGCGGTATATGCGCTCGGTGGACGTGAGCTCTGGGTTCTGCGACTGCCGATGGCGGCTTATGTGTTGGCACTCGCATTTCTTGGGTTGACCTACGCATATGTGAGCTTTGGGAAGCGTTCTGCGCTTGTCGGATTTCTGCTGCTCGTCACCTATGCCCCGCTCTATGGGAATGGAAAAAATATTCTGGGCGAGATTCCCGGACTCGCCTGGATGTTCCTTGCGCTCTATGCCCTGGCCCGTATTCAAAAGGGGGCACGGCATCCTCATTGGTACATGGCCGTCGGTCTCGGCCTCGGTCTGTTTGCTGCATGCAAGCCGAACTATCTGATAGCGCTCCCGTTCTTGCTCGTGCCGCTCGTGGCTATGCGCAAGCAATTCGCACGTCAGGGGATCATCTTGGCAGCTGCATCGATCTTCGTCACCGTGATTTTGTATTATTTGACGGGATTCGGCGACACTACTGCCCTCAAGGAAGCGTATTACGGGTACATCTTCTCGCCAGGGACGCAGGCTGTCACGGGTTTATCGTTCATCGAATTGCTCGTGAAAAATACTTTTCGTTTCGTGAGCGAGCCTACGCCTGCTTATGTTTTTGTCAGTATGTTGGTTTGGACGACCGCGATTGTATGGCGATGGCGTAGGCACGAATCGGTTCTCGGAGCCGAATGGGTCGCCTGGACGCTGGCACTCATTGCCATCACGTATTTTCTCAGATCACCGGGGTTCTATCGATATCTGCTTCCGGCGCATATCTTGGCGCTTGCGCATCTCCCATACGCTGGCATTTGGTTGACCGAGCGGAACAGCCGGCATGCACGTTCTATGAAAATGCTCTTCATGTACGCGCTCGGGGCGATCATCGTATTACAGCTCTATCTCGTCGGCTTCAATTCGTGGATGGCCAGATTTTATTCAGGCACGCGCACGGCCGAGCTGTCGGCATTCGCCAAGGTCGAAGAGGCAGCCAATCATCAGGTGTTGTTCATCCAAGCCGTCGAAGCTTCAGCGTTCATGCGCGGGACAAATTACTACCAATACTTCGAGGTTCCCTTGTTGGCTCGTTCCTTTGGTGCTTCATCGGTGGCTTCTCTCGAAGCTGCGTTGCCCAACACCGTGCTCATCGGCTCGGAATATCACGAGTTATGGAAGTCGCGACTGGGTGGTTATATGCATGCGGGATTGTTAGACGGGGGTAAATATCAGCTATATCGGAGGTCCGATCCTTGAAACAACCCCCAAGTTCCGCTACCGTTTGTCGGTATGACGGTGCTGATCCTGTTGAATAGTCGCTTCCCGACTGAGAAGGCCTATGGTCTTCAAGTGGAAGCCATGGCGCGTGGATTTTCGGAATCGGACATCCACGTATCCGTGGTTTACCCAAAACGAACGAAGCAGCGCCCTGAGCTCATCTCCGGAGTGCGTTTCGTTCCATATGGACCGTATATGCCACTCCGGTTCCCAATGCTGTTCACGATGCACCAATGCCTCGGTTTGATTGGCCTTGGTCGCGTATTGCGCGCGGAGAAACCAGATATGTGCTTGGTCAATGATCCGGCACAGGCCGCCTTCCTACCACAGCCCTGGAAACTCGTCTGGGATCTCCATGACATTCCAGATCCGCGTCGCATCACACGGCGCTGGATGATTCGCAAGATCCTTCAACGCGCTTCTGGCATCGTGAGCACCAACGAGCTCAAGCTCGAACGATTGCGTGCCCTCGGGTTCCGGTTGCCGCCGTCAATCGTTTTGCCGAATCCTGTTACCTTTGACCCCGCCCGCTATCGTTCGATTGATCCGATCGTGGCACGTCGGCAGCTGGGAATGGGGGAGGGAGAGCGGCATATCGTGTATGCCGGGCAGCTGTATGCGTGGAAGGGCGTTGATACGCTGATAGAAGCCGCAAAACATCTTTCGCCGCTCTATCGCATCCATATCGTCGGTGGCATGGGTTCAGATTTTGAACGATGCCGCAAACTCGTTGCCGGACTCCCGACGGGTGTTGCACGTGTCATCATGCACGGTCAAAAGCCCGCCGACAAAATTCCGTCGTGGCTTCGTGCTGCCACGGTCATCGTGATTCCAAATTCCGGTAAACATCGCCTCTCCGTCGAGGACACGAACCCGCTCAAGGCCTATGAGGCACTTGCTGCCGAAGCGGCGATCGTGGCGAGCGACTTGCCCGCGATCCGTCACGCGCTGGATTTGAGCGGGGCTGCCGTTTTTTTCAAGCCTGATGACGCTTCGGATTTGGCGCGTGCGATTGAACGTGTTTGTTCTGACGAAACAGAGCTGAAGCGTCTGCGAGCAAGGGCATCGGGGGCCACGTTGGTCACGGGGAAGCAGCGCGCTGCTGAGCTCAGAGATTTTTTTGCGCGTTTGCGCTAAGGTGGATCTATGGCTGATGCGCAACCATCGTTGGCAACAGATTCCACACGTCTGATCTCGCTGACGATCTTACAGCGTGCGGCAGGGCTGTTTAACGGCATCTTGTATCTCGCGTTGCTTCCGCCTGTCGCTTACGCGGCGTGGAAAACCGCAGCGACTTTTTTGCAAATCGGTTTACCTGGTTGGTCGCTGTTGCAAACCGATCTTGCAAAAAGACGCCGTCAGGGAGACACGGACTGGGTAGCGACCTGGAAGGGGATGTTGCTTGTGGCCGTGACGTGTGGCCTCGCGCTTTTTATTACCACATGGCTCGCCTTATCCTTCGTGCTTAAGATATACAGCTCCCTGCGTGGGTACGAGATGGTTCTTATGGTTGGCACCGGATTATTCCTCACAAGTCCGATCAAGACATGTCTTACCCTCTGGTGGCAGGTCACGAGTCGTTTCGATCTTTATAGTAAACTTACAACGCTAGAAACACTCGTGTACACGACCGGGCTTTTGGTCGGATTTTTTATCTTTCACGAGGGAGTGTTGGTGATCCCGGTCGCTATCCTGATTTCGCACGGTGTTCACATCGTCTGTTCCGGTTGGATTTGGAGTCGTGGCCTCAAACGCGAGGGAACTGGACGAAGATTGGCCTTGGGGGATTTGGGTGCCATCTGGCAGTTGGCACGTCGGGAAGGAAAATGGGTCGTGTTGCGCGAGGCTTCCTGGGACTGGTACGAAGCCCTGAAGGTGGCTGTGCTGAACATGCTGTTTCCTGCGGCATTGCTTGGTCAGTTGTTTGCCGCGGAGACACTGGCAACGTATGCGAACACGTTTTTTGTCGCTCTCCAACCGTTATTCCAAGTGCGTTTATCCGACGGAAAAGACCGCGAGGGGCTTCGTTCCATGGGAGAGAAGTTCATACCGCTATTGGTCACAATGGCCTGGGGCTTGTATGTCCTTACCATGCCCGCCTTCTATCTTGTATCGCATCTGCTGTTCAACCAGTATGTCGAAGCCATGCTGCTCTATCCGTTTTTTGCTCTGCAGTTGCCATGGAATGCAGTCAGCCTCGTAGTCATGCCGCAGTTGTATGCGCTTGGACAACAACCGAAATTATTGCGCTACTCGCTTGAACGGAATGCGTTAGAATTGTCCACGATTCTTCTTGGAACGATCGTACTCGGGCCCGTCGCCGCCCCCGTTATTCTCGGTCACTTGATCGGCGGATACTTCTTCACGGTCCGCCGTGCCGTGCTCGCCGATCGGTTACTCGAGTCGCGGCAGGCGCGGGTACGCACATTTTTTCCGTCTCGAGCCGCCTTAGTTGAAGTGGTCCAGCGCCTTCGGCTGCGTTATGGGAGCGGACGCGTATGAATATGAGACAAGCTCTGATCGAAACGAAAAACGCGTTGGTGCGTCCGTACTACTATATGCGCATGTGGGAGCCCGTCTGGCGGCTGCTGAATAGAGATGCAATACGACGCATTGAACGACATCCTGCCACGGTCAGTGAACTGCAATCATCCTTGATCACGAAACTGACGCGTGACGGTATAGTCGTGACGCATCTCGATGCACTGTTTCCAAACGGCGGTTATCTCGAGCGATTCCAATCCATTGCTCGTGATTGTGAGTCGCGTGCTGTTACAAACAAGAAAAAAACGTTTCTTACTCAGCTGTATGAGTATTATCGCGTGATCGACTTACAGGATCCTTTTGTTCGTTTCGCGCTTTCTCAGGAAGTATTGGATGTGGTGAACGGATACATCGGCATGTGGGCAAAGCTTTACTACTACACGCTTGGGGTCACCAATCCCGTGGCCGCAGGCGAAGTCCCACGACAATCACAGCGATGGCATCGTGATCCGGAAGACCGACGCATGTGCAAAGTATTCGTATATCTGAATGATGTTGATGAGACTGCTGGTCCATTCATGTATGTCCGAGGTTCGACGCGCGGCAACAGGTGGGGGCATCTCTTCAAGCAACGACCTCCGCATGGCTACTATCCAGCCGAGGGCGATGTCGAGGCCAAGGTGTCGAGTGAGGATATCCTGGCTTGTACAGGACGTGCGGGAACGGTCATTTTTGCCGATACCAGCGGATTGCATAAAGGCGGGTATGCAACAGAAAAACCACGCGTCATGTCGACCACGGGCTTTGTGACGCAGGCATCTCCGCGCGGAGTGTTTTACCGTCGCGGAGAAGAATTTCTGAGGCATTACTCAACATATAACCCGGCGGCACAATTTGCATTGGAAAACAAAAAGATCGCGGGGCGTCGTTGGCAGTATTAGGGCGTGTACGAGAACTCCAGCCGGTGCGTCCCGCTCGGGACCTGAATGGCTTGCATGAGATAATCTGCCGTGCGGATGGGCGTGTTTGTGCCGTCGATCGTTGCCTCCCAACCTGGAAGATCAGAATTTGCCGAGATGATCCAGGCCGGCGCAGGGAGCTGAACAGATGCTCTGATACGCGTCGTTGTCCATTCATCCATCGCGATCGTGCCGGTAGCAGTTGATTCGCCAGCCGCGCACTCGATACATTCTATGGTATGCGTACTGCTGGTTAAATATTCATCTTTCCACTCACGTACGACGCGCGCCGCCTCGGCAATGTAAAGCAACTCGTGCGATGCACGGTTCTTGTACAGAAACAGCGGAGGACGAGATGTCACTTGTGCGAGCGTTGATGATGTCGGCTCTAGACTCGGATGTTCCAGTGGGGTGCCGGAGAGAATGTATGACGATCCGTATGCCGATAATGCGGGGAGATACCCAAGGAACGTCTCCGTGCTGACTTGTTCGGTGTTCAGTATATCGCGCCAAAAATGTACGTGTCGCGACGGGGCGAATGGCTCATAGCCGTCGATGCGGGTGATCCCGTGTAGCATGGGCAGATTCGGTCCAAGCGACTCACGCGTATAAGCAAAGGGTGGGCGCGTGAGCCCGTCTTTCGTCGTTTGCTGGAAGACCGAATAGCCCGTGCGATACGTTGCGATGCGCATGGGGGGAGCTCCATGGATCTGCATGGGGAGTCTACGAACGACCTCCGGAGTTTTCAGATACTCGTTCGTGGTCAACATATTAGAGACCAGCCCACCCAATACAACAAACATCCCCGCACCCGAGGCGGCAGCAATTTCGAATGTGAATCGTCGTGTCGTTGTGCGCGCCCGTAGGAATCGGTCGATGATAATGCCAGAAATCGGAAATAGGATATATCCGAGCAGCGTCCATGGGTGCAGCAGCTCACGACGGGTTTGACCGACAATCCGCCATAGAACGTCCCCATATTCGATGCCTGTGTAGAGCTCATGTGGTACGGCATACATTGCAACACCTGAGACGAGGAGGAGCGCGGATATTCCGGTACTGATGATGAACGTCCAACGCCATGTGCGCGTAAATCGCGCGCGTTCCGTTTCGGGAGTGAGTCGTAGTGCATCAAACGCAAATGCGGCGATGGCCGCCAGGAGAAAGGCGAGCACATAGAGCAATCGGCGCAGTGTGTGAAAAGATGAGAATATCGGCAATTGCTGCATGAGCCACCCGAAACCTAGCGGGGTCACGAGAAGCAGAGCGATTCCGCCGCTGATCCAGACCCATGGTCGAAGTTCAGTCGACTTACGAAAATGCACGATCCCGATGATGACAAAAAAGACACACGCGGCGCTTAACGCAAACCGTGGACTGCCGAGTGGGAGGAAGTACGGTATATCGGCATGCTCGATGATGAACGGCGCGAGCGCATCGCCCAGCTCCCATCCATCCACCCGACCACTCCCAAAGCCTGCAATGCGTTGTGTGAGCGTACGGAATTCGATGGTCGGCCACAGGAGCGGTGCTGCCAGGAGCACCGAAGAAGCGACTGAGCTGGCATAGGCGAGCGACGTGCGACGTCCCAGCGTGAACGCATAGATGCCGAAGATGATCACGGCGTACATCACGATTTGTTGGAAGCCAAACGTCCAGAAATACATGAGTCCGAGCGATCCAACGAGCCACCACAGCCATATGTCTTTCGCGCCATCAAGCTTCGTCACCATCCAGGCTAAAAAGGGTATGGCTACAAAGCTTTGCCCCATGCTTTGGCTCGCAAGCAGGTTGAACAGTGTGTAGCCAACCAGGTAGCTTGAAGAGTGGATGAAGGCTGCAGCCCTCGAGCGTTTCCAGGCTATCGCGAAGAGATAGGCGAACGTCATCCCGAGACATATCGAGATGAGCATGCGAAGATGCCCTGCCACAAAAGGATCGACAATATTCTGGAGCAGAACGGTCGTGATTGGTTCAAGCAAGTGCCCCACTGGCGACACAGGAGTGGGGTAGCCCAAGTGATACAACGGATTCCACGCGGTGCTCGTACCGGATTTGAGCGCGGAAGCGTAGAACGAGAGTATCGGATACTCGTACGTGAGCAGTTCATCATTTAAAAATACGCGACTGCCTACCAGGGCCGGAAGCCATAGCAGACCAACCATCCCCAAGAGGATGAGGAGTGGGGACCAACGTCTTAGGGCTTGCCGCATAACAGCTCGCGAGCCGCTTCGCGGCCATAGTGGAAGCTGTGATCCGTGCCGCGATCCCACGGATAAATATGCGACATCGATACCCACAGGAGATTCGGCAAGGATGTTTTAAAGTGGGGTAGAATCTTTGAGTAAGAGATGGGAATCACAGGCTGCGTCGCCGGAGCACGGAAAATGTAGGACTCGACGATCCAGTGTTCTTGGAAGGCCGGGTTAATTTTTTTCACCATCGGCAGCCAGTGACTCCAGATTTCCTCGTTCGAACGTGCATATTCCGGCAATACAGGGTCTAGGTACTTTGAAAGGTACACGATGGTGCGACCACCGTAATATTCCTTTGGTGCAAAGTTCGTATGTTCGACCACGGCGACGAACGGGCTCCCTGGTTCGTTTACATTGAGCCAGTACTCGGAAATCAGGCTTCTGTCCAAGACCATGAGCGCGCAGATCGATCCCATGTATTGGTAGGCGCTCAAACGTTGCTTCTCGGTCGCCGTCAGAACAGCCTCAGCGATATGGCCGAAGGCTGCCGGCGGTGCTGCAATAATAACGGCATCGAATGTGTGCGTTCCTTGAGGCGTTTCAAATTGATAGCCCGCATCCGTTTTAAACAAACCCTTGGCCGGTGATGCCGTATGGATGAGCACACCCTTTGACGTGAGGAAATCTGCAAGGCGTTGGACGAAAGTCTGAAAGCCACCTTCGAAATATCCGAATGTCGATGGGCGCTCATAAATGCGACTCCAAAACCAGGCCATGCTCACACGATCTTTTTCATCACCGAATTTCGAAGTTAACAAGGGTTCCCATAGCACTTCATATGCGCGGTATCCAAACCAGCGTTTCAACCAATCCGCGGCGCCAACATCTTCAAATCGCACCCAGCTCTTGTTGAATTTCAAATACATGAGCACAGCAGCAGTTCGAATACGCTCGAGAATAGTGAGCGGCTGGAAGCGGAGCAAATCCAATGGCCCGGAAAATGCATGGACGCGTCCACCATACCAAATACCGGTGCGCGCCGGCTTGAACCAGAACTTCTCGCGGAAACCCAAACGATCTGCCACTTCGAAAAAATCGTGATAGGTGGGGAACATGTGGTGGTAATACTGTTCAATGGGGTGCCCACCCACCGTTAAACTTTCCGCGAGCCCACCTAAGTTCGTACTTTTCTCAAACAGCTCAACCGTGTGGCCAGACTCTGACAGTTCATAGGCTGCACCAAGCCCCGCCATTCCGCCGCCGAGGATCGCGATACGCATACCGTTAGGTGTGGTCGTGAACCGAATCGATATTCACGGTTTCACGCACGAGATATCTAGGACGTCCTCGCTGCATGTCCAGTATCCGCCACACATATTCGCCCATAATCGGAAGCGACACGAAGCTTACCGCCAACCAGAAACACACAAGGCCCATGAATACGAGGTCGCGCATGGCGCTCTGCACACCGACGAGAAATGTGATTCCGATGAGAAGAGATACCAGGGCTGGAACCACCATCCAACGCATCCAAGCAATGGGTGCATACGAAAAAGCGATGCCTGAATCAATGAACAGTTTTATTTTTTTCGCCATGGTCCATTTTGACTTCCCCATCTTACGCTCCTTGCGGGTATACATCATCGTGATGTACGGATACCCCGTCCACAAGATTTCGAGCATGAAATGTGAGTGAGTTGGGCGGATCATCCGCAGGGCATCCGCCACTTGTCGGTCGAAGAGAATAAAATCGAATCCTCCTTTTGGAACGTTGGAGAGGGCGTATCGGTGAATGTAGTTCCAAAATGCCCAGGCGAATGCTCGATTGACCAGGGGGTCTTCACGATCATGACGTTCCGCGATGACAATCGGCGAACCCTGTTTCCATGCCTCGACCATTTTTGGGATGAGTTCCGGCGGATCTTGCAAATCAGCCATGATGATGATGGTCGCATCGGTTTTGGCGTGATCGATGCCAGCGAGCAGAGCAGGATAGGCCCCGAAATTTCTCACGAGGCGAACGATCTTGATACGAGCGTCTTTCTCGGCCCATTCACGTAACACCAGAAACGAATTATCGCCCGACCCGTCATCTACGAAGCACAGTTGGCCGTCGATCTCCTGCATCGTATCCAATACCGCAAGCAGCGTCGGGATTGTGGTCGGTAAATTTAGCCCATTAAAGTAGACCGGCACTAAGATCGTGAGCGTCTTGCGCATAGGGTTGGCATGAGATATAACACGGGAAAGTCTGATCGTCTAGGGAAATGCCTATGGTGACGGTCTTTACTCTTTTTGTCTATGCGATGGCTTATCACGGGAGGAACGGGGTTCCTAGGCACCAATCTTTTAAGAAGTTTGAACTCTACTGACGGAGAAGTCATTGTTTTGTCGAGAACGCCTGCTCGATGGAAACTTGAGCATCCGCACATCCGCTTTATCGAGCAGGATATTCGTGAAATCGACGTCTATAAGAACTTGCTCACGCCAGAGACCGTCGTCGTACATATGGCAGCAAGCACCTATCCGGGCAAAGCAGAGAAGGCTATCGAGTCCGATATTCATGACAACTTACTTACGACAGTCCGCTTAGCACAGATTTGCGCCGAACGCAAGGTCCACTCTTTTATTTTTCTTTCAACCGGTGGTGCGATCTATGGCGAGCAGGCTGTCCAGCCGATCAGCGAACTGGCGTTGCCGTTTCCGCGGACCGTATACGGTGCGATGAAACTTTCCACGGAAGAATATTTGCGGGTCCTACATCACCTGAACGGATTACCTGTGGCGATGCTGCGCGTCGGTAATGCATTCGGGCCATGGCACCCGGGGCGTGGACAAGGGGCGATCAACGTCTTCATGCACAATGTCCTGCTCGGAGAACCGATCACTATTTGGGGAGACGGCAGTGTCGTGCGTGATTATGTTCCAGCACAAGATGTAGCTGCGGCCATCCGTGTGGTTGCTGAACATTTTCATGCGGGCTGTGAAGCATACAATGTCGCGACCAGCCAGGGGAGATCACTCAATGATGTGCTCGGTGCCATCAAGAATCTCACGGAAAAACCCGTCCAGGTCAATTATGAGCCCGCGCGCATTGTGGACGTACAAAAGAACGTGTTGGACTGTCGCAAGATTCACGAGGCCTTCGGGTGGAAGTCGGAAACCCTCTTTCAAGTGGCGCTTGCAGATACCTGGAACTGGATGAAAGAACAGACTGTTTCATAGATCCTGACTATATTGACGAAAGCTGCTACCGAAGCCATGATGAGGGGACTCTATGAACGTCCTGGGCCTCAAAATCGTCGGTCATGATACGGGCGCGTCCGTGATTTCGAATGGTCGCGTCGTTGCCATCGCTGAAGAACGTTTGAATCGGGAGAAGTACTCGGGCGTGTTTCCTCGGCTTTCAATCGAATATTGTTTGAAAGCCCTCGAACTTCGGGCAGAAGACATCGATCTCATCGTCGCTGATCAGATCGATCACGTGACAAAATATCCCGTGGCGGAAATCCTCACACGTGAAGTGGGTGCCCGTTTCTCTCGGGCGAAGATCGTAGTCGCAAATCATCATGACACACATGCAGCCAGTGCTTTTTTTTGCTCGCCCTTCGATGAGGCGGCCGTCATGGTGTACGACGGATCTGGTGAAAAATTTCTTTCACCGCTCGGAGTACCGGTGACGGAGACCGAAACAATGTATATCGGCAGGGGCAACGAACTCATTGAATTGCAAAAGGGGTTACATACTCGCATCGGAAAATATTTTCCATTCACCTTTGGTGTGGGAAAATTATATGAATTCATAACCGTATATCTTGGATTCACTAAGTTCGACGCAGGAAAGACCATGGGTCTCGCGCCGTATGGGAACGAAGATGTGCTCAGGCGGATTCCCGAAGAGCATTGGTGGACGGAATGGCGTGGTCAGTGCTATTGCAATGCGCAGATCCGTCACCCGGCTCGTGTCGACGTCTCGAGCTCGGGGGGGACGAGCCTGTTGGGACGCATCATGGTCAAGCTGCGCATGGTGTCACGTCGTGCGTTTGCTCCGCTCGCCAAATTGGTTTCGGGGGAGTACGCCATCCGTTCTTACGATTTGTTCAAGCCCCTTCAACTTCCTGAGCCGCCGCGGGGTAAGGAGGTGCAATTACCCGATACGTATTACGCTAATGTGGCGTTTGCGGTTCAGACCGTGTTGGAACATGTCGTAAAGCAGTGGGCGCGTCGCGCACAACGGCTGACGGGTTCCACGTATTTGTGTATTGCTGGTGGCGTCGGCTTAAACAGCGTGGCCAACACCATGATACTGAAGGACTGCGGGTTCAAGGATATTTGGGTACAGCCTGCTTGTTCCGATACGGGTGTCGCGTTCGGTTGTGCGTTGTGGGGCTATCATCAAGTGCTCAAGCAGCCACGTTTCATGAAGATGGATCATGCGTATCTCGGTCGTGAATATTCCAAAGAAGAAGTCCACAAGGCACTGGAACAGGTCGCAGACAGGATCACGTGGCGTACGTCGACCGATATCGCAAAAGAAACGGCGCGCTACGTGGCCGATAAAAAGATCGTTGGTTTTTTCCAGGGCGGATCGGAATATGGTCCTCGAGCACTCGGTCACCGCTCAATCATCGTCGATGCGCGTGATCCTCAGATGAAGGACATCTTGAACGCGCGCGTGAAAAAGCGCGAGGGATGGCGGCCGTTTGCCGCCAGTGTCCTTGATGAGATGCAGGAGACGTACTTCGAGATCGAGCCCGGTCATCCGGCAAGCGCGTTCATGCTTTTGGTGGCTGCGGTGAAGGAGCGCCAAAAATCGATCATCCCGTCGGCCGTACATGTTGATGGTACCTGTCGGCTACAAACCGTATCAAAACAGGCGAATGGGATCTACTACGATGTCATCAAGGCATTTCATGAGTTGACGGGAGTCGGTCTGGTTGTGAATACGTCGTACAACCTCGCCGGAGAACCGATTGTCGAATCACCGGAAGACACTCTTCGTACGTTCCTCGCAACCGATATGGACGTGCTGGTAATGAATGATGTGATTATCACGAAGAAATAACCATGTATGTTGAAAGACCTCTGGCAATTCATGATCGAGCGTAAAAAATGGTGGCTGGCGCCCATTATCGCCATGCTGCTGCTCGTCGGCGTGTTTCTCTCCCTCTCATCCAGTGCAGCTATCGCGCCGTTCATCTACACGTTGTTCTAGTCATGCGCGTCACGATCGACACGACGATTGCATTAGGCCAGCTCGCGCTCGTCCTTCTTGTGATCGGTTGGTTGTTTGAGCTCAGTCGGTATAGCGTTCCCGCCGCCATTCTTATCCTCATTCTTCTACTCGCTCCCAGTCGCCTCTCGAGCTTCGTTGCCAATTCATGGCTTTCGGTGATGAACGCCGTTGGAACCGTTACACGCATGTTGATAATGGGCGTGTTCTTTTTCGCATTCTTGACGCCGTATGCAGTGGTCGCGCGTCTCTTCCGACGTGAAGCGGGCAGACGTTTTTTTGGCACGCAGGACAGTCCCACGTCATACGTCCTACCCACGACGCCCGCGACGACTCCCGAAAGTTTTGAGCGCGTATGGTAGGCAAGCGCATTCTTGGCATATCCGCCTATTACCATGACTCGGCTGCGGCGCTTGTCGTGGGTGGAAACATCCTTGCCGCTGCGCACGAGGAGCGTTTTACCAGAATCAAGCACGACCCGTCGTTCCCCGCTCGTGCTGTTGAATACTGCCTGACTGAGGCGGGCCTCGACATGACCGATCTCGACGCGATCGTCTTTTACGATAAACCGTTCCTCAAATTCGAACGATTGATCGAAACCTATCTCTACTTTGCGCCGAAGGGATTTCGTTCATTTCTTACGTCGATGCCGATATGGATCAAAGAGAAGCTCTTTTTGCGACGTGAATTGGAGCGCGAACTGCAGTCGATCATGAAGCAAGGGGCATTGCCAAAGGTGCTATTTTCACAACATCATGTCTCGCATGCTGCGAGCGCGTTCTACCCGTCACCTTTTTCCTCTGCGGCGATTCTGACGATTGACGGGGTCGGGGAGTGGGCGACGGCTTCCATCGCGAAAGGGGACGGATCCACCATCACCCTTTTGAAAGAGCTGCATTTTCCTCACTCCGTCGGCCTTTTGTATTCGGCCTTCACCTATTTTCTCGGTTTTGTCGTCAATTCCGGCGAGTATAAACTCATGGGCCTTGCGCCGTACGGAAATCGGGGAAGCGCACAGGTGGAGCATTTCAAGAGCATCATTTACGAAAGATTGATTACGCTTCGCGATGATGGATCCATCACGCTCAATCAAGACTTCTTTTCATATGCCGTCGGGCTGACGATGGTGCCGAATGGTGCATGGGAAAAGCTGTTCGGATTTCCCCGTCGCGGTGCGAAAGATGAGCTCATGCAGCATCATTGTGATTTGGGCCTGGCCATCCAACAGGTGACGGAAGACATTGTTCTCAAAATGGCGAAACACGCGAAAGATCTCACGGGAGCGGAATATCTGTGCATGGCCGGCGGCGTTGCCTTGAATTGCGTCGCGAATGGTACATTGCTTCGATCGGGTTTGTATAAAGATATTTGGATTCAACCGGCAGCTGGTGATGCGGGCGGAGCACTCGGTGCAGCCCTAGCTGTTTCACATCTCTATTTCGCTGAACCGCGGGAAATCGAAAAGGCCATGGATGCGATGTCCGGCTCTTATCTCGGTCCGGCCTTCGATATGCACGATGCGAAACGGATGGCCAAGAGTTTCCACGCCGTGTTTGAAGAGCTGCAGGACATGCAGTCGACGGCGACGCGTGCGGCTGAACTCATTTCACAAGGGAAAATCCTTGGTTGGTTTCAAGGGCGGATGGAGTGGGGTCCACGTGCCCTGGGGAATCGGAGCATTGTTGCAGATCCGCGAAGTCCGGACATGCAAAAGCGATTGAATCTCTCGATCAAATACCGAGAGGGATTCCGACCATTTGCGCCCTCCGTACTTGCCGAAGATGCACTCGCGTATTTTGAAATCGATCGGCCTTCACCGTATATGCTGCTCGTGGCCGATGTGCAACACAAGCGACGTCTGCCATTACCAGACGACTTTGCCGATCGCGGCTGGAAGGAAAAGCTTTATGTGCTCCGCTCAGATATCCCGTCAGTCACTCACCTGGATTACTCGGCGCGTCTGCAAACGGTGCACAAAGAAACGAATCCTGAGTATTGGGCGCTCATTGATGCATTCAAACGCAGGACCGGGTACGGCGTGATCGTGAATACCAGTTTCAACGTGCGCGGAGAACCGATCGTCTGTTCGCCAGAAGATGCATACCGTTGCTTCATGGGTACTGAGATGGATGCGCTCGTTGTTGGCCATCTCCTCTTTCTCAAACAAGATCAGCCCCCATTCGACGGGGAACGTTGGCGCTCCGCGTATGGGAATGATTAATCGTGCCGCCTTTGCCTTGGCGCTCATGGTCTTCGGCTTGGGACTCGCACTCCTTGGCTTAGAAGTGTTCGTTCGTGTCCTTCCACCGAGTATCACCAAGTTCCGCCGTTTGCCGATTTTCGCCGCCGACACTGATCTCGGATACCGATATCGTCCGCATCAGAAAGCCGTGAGCGAAGCGGGCTGCTACCGCATCGATCCGGTCACGATTAATTCCGAGGGATTTCGTGATGATGAGTGGCCGGACTCAGCTGAGGGCGGCGTTGCGATATTGGGGGACTCCTATGTCGAAGGTGTCCACGTTGACGACGACGAGACGGTCGCCGCACGTCTACGGGCATATCTCGGGCGTCCGGTATTGAATGCCGGTATCACCGGTTATGGGACAATATCTGCTGAAGCCGTGTACGAAAAAGAAATTCGTCCGCGAAAACCGTCGGTTGTTGCGCTCTTCTTTCTTACGTTCAACGACATTACCGATAATGATTGTCGCTTTCAGCGCGCCGGGGATGGAAGTGTGCTCAAGACGTGCGTGGATGCCGGCTCGGAAGGCGACAAGATCGAAAAGGGCTTTTTCGTGAAGCAAGGGGCCATCCGTGATTTTTTTCGATCGTCATGCATGTCCTGTAGATATTTGATGCAAATCCGTGAAACGCTTTCCAGCAAGTTCGGATCGAAGGCGTCAGGCTCCGCGGCGCGCGCCTACGCGTCGTATCAATTTGATATCTATCGTGAGCCAGCGAGTGAAGAACTTGATCATGCTTGGCAGATCACGGAGCGCGCAATCGTTCGTTTGCGCGACAAGGTTGAGGCCGATGGGTCCAAATTCGTTCTCCTCAGCGTGCCAGATTTCGCACGTGTTTCGCGAGATTGGAAGGCAGAACTGGGAAAACAGGTGCGGGACGAAGTCCCCGTAGACATCAACCCCGAATATCCGCTCAACCGTTTGCAGGAAATCGCATCTCGTCATTCCGTCGCATTTCTCCCATTGGAGCATGCATTCAAAGAGTACCGAGATCGGCATGCGCTTGAATATCCGTATTTTTCGTTCGCTTGTGATGGTCACTGGAATCCTCTCGGGCATGATCTCGCTGCACAGATTTTGGCAAGCCATGTGCTACAGTCGGAGAGCCTCTCCTTCGATGCGACGGAACAGGAGGCGCGCCTGAAATCGCTCCAAGAACTCATGTCCATTGACCCGAAGAACCGTTTGGGACACCCTGCTTACGAAGCCATTTATGAAGACGGCCGCTATACCGGTGGCGCCCTTCGTAAACCATGAAAACCATTTTCATCACCATGGCAGATCCAATGACCGTGCGGAACATCTTCCGTACGCCCTTTTGGCCCGCGTTTCTTGCAGTCAACAAGGATGTTCGGATTGTCGTGCTCACGCTTCCTGATAAAAAGGACTATTACGAAAAAACGTTCGGCGGACCGAACGTGGTGTTTGAAGGCGTTGATCCGCGCTGGAAGGGACGGTTTGCCAATACGCTCGGAACCTTGGCGCGCAGTGCTTTACACACGCATACGAATCTTTGGTCAAAGATGCGCTCCTACCTGCGCGGTGATTCATCCTGGATTGCGACTTGGATCAAGCGTGGCCTGACGGTCACATTCGGTCGCACCGTATGGTACAAGCGCCTGCTTCGTTTGTTGATCCTGAAGATTAAACCGGACCCTGCGCTTGCGAAGCTTTTCGACGCATATAAACCCGCCGCCGTGATCGCGACGTATACCGTCTCTTTCGATTTCGATATTCCTGTCAACACGGAAGCGCGTCGTCGCGGCATCAAGATCATCGGCTTGACGCGAAGCTGGGACAGCTTGTCGAGCCACGGTATGCTGCGCGTCGTACCCGATGTGCTTCTCGTACAAAACCGCCTGATCAAGGAGCATGCGTTGCAGTACCAGGGCTTCCCGAAGAAATTACCGATCCATGTTGTAGGCCTTCCGCATTACGATGCCTACAAACGTAAGGAGTCGTTCATCGAGTCACGTGAGGCATTCTTCTCGCGCATGGGTTTGGATCCGAGCAAGAAATTCGTCTTGTATGGGGCCATGGGGGATTTTCTGTTTCCGCATGAGGGCGGGCTCGCCCAAGTGTTCGAAAGGATCACGGAGCAGGGGATGATCCAGGCACCAGTTCAATTCGTGTATCGCGCCCATCCGAAATTCAAGAGCCCGTTAGAAAAGATGCAGAACATGAAACACGTGAGACCGGATCGTGGGGTCACATACAAGTCGGAAAGCCTGGCGAGTTTTGAGATGGAAGACGCCGACGAGCGCCACCTCATGAATTCTATCTATCATGCAGATGTCATAGTCACTGCTGGTTCCACGTTTGCTATCGATGCCGCCGTGTTCGATAAGCCGACGATTTGCGTCGGATTCGACGGGACGGCCACACATGTTCCATACTGGGAATCGGTGAAACGGTTTTACGACCGGTACACGCATTTTGAAGCGCTCGTGGAAACGGGAGGCGTTCGTATTGCCTCAACGCCGGAAGAGCTCGCCAATGACGTACAGCGATACCTAGAGCACCCGTCGCTCGAACATGAGGGCCGATGTAAGATCATCGATCTTCTCGTCGAACCGTTTGATGGCGAAGCCTCGCAGCGACTAAACAAGATGTTGACGACTGAAATTCGAAAATTATGATCAAGAATTACACCGTGATAGG
>CAYGDS010000004.1:17952-19172 GCA_964348595.1 uncultured Gammaproteobacteria bacterium
GTGATAGGAATCATTCTCGCACGCGGCGGGTCAAAACGTATCCCGAAAAAGAACGTGAAACCGTTGGCGGGCAAGTCACTCATCTCGTACACGATCGATGCGGCTAGAGCCTCCAAGTACTTGGATCGTGTCATGCTCTCAACCGACGATACGGATGCGATGGAGATCGCCAAGGCCGCGGGTGTTGAAGTGCCCTTTACCCGTCCGGCCGAGTTGGCAGGGGACACGGTTACGGATTTTCCCGTATTCGAACACGCATTGAATTGGCTGAAGGAGCACGAGGGCAAGGTTCCCGATATCGTCGTGCAGCTGCGTCCGACCTCTCCGCTTCGTACGACACAACATATTGACGATGCGGTGGCCTTGCTTGCCGACCATCCGGAAGCCGATTCCGTCCGAACCGTCGCCGAACCAGAACAAAGTCCGTACAAGATGTACAAGATCGCCGAGAACGGGTATCTCGAACCGCTACTTACTATCGAAGGCGTGCCCGAATCATTCAATCTGCCGCAACAAAAACTCCCGAAGGCATACAAGCATGTCGGGTACGTGGACGTTATGTGGTCGAGGACGATTCTCGAGCAGCACAAAATGACGGGTACGAAAATCCTGCCGTTGCCCATCGAAAAGGCTAAGAGCGGCATCAACACCCCCGACGATTGGGATTTGTACGAATATCTGATCAACAAACAGCAATGATTTTTTATCTCGTTCGTCACGCGGAATTCAGCGCAAAAAGCGCGGGCTATGAAGATTATGAGACCAATGCCATGGCTCCGCTTTCGGATTTCGGGAGAACCGAGGCCAAAGCACTGGGTGCGTTATTGAAATCCAAGGGCATCGACCGGATTTACTACAGTCCGTTCGTTCGGGCGCGTGAGACCGCGGAGATCATCCATCAGGCGACAGGCGCACCTGCCGTTGAACTCGCGGAGCTCGTCGAACACAAGATCATCCCGGATGTGAAAGAGCGACAGGCTTACAAGGTGTTGCGCGATGCCATGCGCGCAGACCATGCGCATGCACCGAATGGCAGCGAGTCGTTTGCGGACGCCGCGTTGCGCATGCGCGGGGTTCTCGAAGAGCTTGCCACGAGCGGAGAGCGTATTTGTATCATCGCCCATGCTCTCTTGCTTCAGGCGACGCTGACCAAGCTTTTTTCACTGGACAAGGTCCCGAATCTTTCGACGGCGTCCATCACGACCGTCGCATATGAACAG
>CAYGDS010000005.1:0-7238 GCA_964348595.1 uncultured Gammaproteobacteria bacterium
CCACGGCGCTCGCGAGCGCCGTGGCTCCGCCAGCATCCTGGTGAAGCCACGAAGATCGCGAGTGCCAAACGAGCGCCCCTTTGCCTCCTCACAGCCCCATACGCTATGATACCGTCACACGTATGCCAAAAACGAAAGCGGGAAAACTGGTGCTGGTGGTTGAGGACGATCGTTTCCTCGTAAAGGCTTTTCACGCCAAACTCACGTCCTCCGGCTTTGAGGTTGTGCTCGCTCATGATGGCGTCGAAGCCATGGAGCAGCTCAAGAAAATCAAGCCTGACATCATGCTGCTTGACCTCATCATGCCGCGCATGGACGGCTTCGATGTGCTCACCGAGATGCAAAAGAATGCTGCGTACAAAAAAATCCCCGTGGTGATTCTCACCAATCTTGGTCAGGAGAGCGATCGTAAGCGCGGACTTGATCTTGGAGCGATCGACTATGTCGTGAAGGCAGATTTCTCCTTGCAGCAAGTCGTCGATCTGATCAACAAGCACCTCCCAAAGTAACTCTCCATGGAACTCTCCACCGAACGGCTTCATGAGCTTTTGGTCGGCGGTAAATTCATCAAACCGCGCGAGTTTGATACGGCCCTCGAGCAGGCAACGTTACATACGTGGTCCGTGCCCAAGGCCGTCGTTGAACTCGGCTTCCTCTCTGATGCGCAGGTGGGCTCGCTCATCGCCGAAGAGCTCGGTTTTACGTTCGCGGATTTGGTGAAAGACCGTCCCGATCCGACCTTGCTTAACTTGTTCAGCGAAGATCTTGCGGAGCATCAAGCGGCGGTGCCGTTTAAGCGCGTAGGGAAATCATTGTGGATCGCTACCTCGAACGTCGATAACTACGAATTCTTCAAGCTCGTGGAGAAGCGATTTCGCGAGCCCGTGACCGTGGTCTACGCGACGCCGATTGGTATTGAATCTTCGCTCAAGCTATATCAGGAGGACCTGGTCGCTCGACTCAAGCTCACTCTGGATAGCATCAAGCGCGGCGGACGCGAGGAGGACGTGATCCGTTTGGTGGAACTGCTCGTCAACGCCGCGTTTGATCAGCGAGCGAGTGACATTCACATCGAACCAGAGAAGGAAGAGGTGATTGTGCGCTTCCGTGTGGACGGAAGCTTGCACGAGGTCCTGCGTTACCCCCTCGAGGTCCATGAGAAGGTGATTTTTCGCGTCAAAATATTGTCCCGCTTGCGAACGGATGAGCACGCGCAAGCCCAAGACGGTCGTTTCGAACTCCGCTTTGATGGGAGCGACGTGAACTTGCGCGTATCCATCTTGCCCGTGACCCATGGGGAGAACGTGGTCATGCGTCTGCTCTCCGCGGGGTTTCAACGCCTTCGCTTGGAGGATCTGGGCCTTCAGGCAGACGACTTGGAAAAGGTAAAGCGCGCCGTGGCGCAGCCGCACGGCATGATCCTCGCGGCGGGTCCGACAGGCTCCGGAAAAACGACCACGTTGTATGCCTCCATGGTCATCGTGAACCAGCCAGATGTGAACCTCATGACCATCGAAGACCCCGTCGAGTATGACATTGCCGGCATTCGGCAAATCCAAGTCAACCCGCGCACCAACCTCACGTTCGACGCGGGGCTGCGCTCCATTGTGCGCCAGGACCCAGACATCATCATGGTCGGTGAAATTCGCGATCCGGATACCGCATCGATTGCTGTGAACGCGGCCCTCACGGGTCACTTGCTCCTCTCGAGCATCCACGCGAATGACGCAGCGGCCACCTTCCCGCGCCTCTACGAGATGAACGTGGAACCGTTCCTTATCGCGTCATCGCTAAACGTGATCATCGCCCAACGTCTCGTGCGACGTATTTGCAGCCATTGCATGGAGAGCAACATTATTGATCCCGAAGAGCGCGAACTTCTAGAGCGCGATGAGCAGCTCAAAGCCCTCGTGCGTACGGTGAGTGGTAAAAGTGATCTTTCGAAGCTGCGTATCTATAAAGGCCACGGCTGCCAAACGTGTGGGCACACCGGCTATGCTGGTCGCTTGGGTATTTTCGAAGTGTTGGAAATCAACGAGGCGATCCGCCCGCTCATCGTGAACAAAGCGAACTCGGAGGAGATTCGCACCTTCGCGAAGAAACAGGGTTTTCGCACCATGACGGAAGATGGTGTCGAAAAAGTGTTTCAGGGCAGGACCACATTGAGTGAAATCATTCGTGCCACCAAGGTCTAACTTCCGCCTTCGTGCGTAGGGCGGTATACTATCGGCGACCATGCGCATTCCATCGTTTTTTGTCGGACGCGTTTTTAAGCGCGACCTTCCCGATTTTTTCAAAAACCTCGCTCTCCTCGTGAAGAGCGGGATTCCGATTAACGATGCGCTCGCGGTGCTCGGACAAGAAATCCGTTCCGGCATCATGAAGAAGGTGGTGCTGCAGGTGCGCAAACAGGTGGAGCAAGGAACAACGATTTCCAAAGCGTTTCGACCGTACCAACATCTCATCGGAGATCTCCCGGTTAACCTGATCCAGGCCGGTGAGCTCAACGGAACACTGGAAGCGAACTTACAATACCTCGCAGACCTGCTTGATCGACAACGCGAACTCGGACAGCGCATCCAGTCCGCGCTGCTCTATCCAGAGATTGTTCTGGTGATGGCATTCTCGCTCGGCGGTGGCATCGCCGTATTTGTTTTGCCCAAGCTCATACCTTTGTTTGAGTCGCTCAACGTCGAACTCCCTTTTGCTACCCAACTCCTCCTTAACCTTTCCATCCTGCTCCGGGATCACGGAGTCGCGGTTATTCTCGGGGGCATTTCGATCCCCATTATCCTGGTCTTATTGGGAGGACTGCCGCCGGTGCGATGGTTTTATCACACCGTCTCCCTGCGCACTCCCGTGCTCGGTCGGCTCTTCCGGGATTATCAGCTCGCCCTGTTTTGTCAGATTTTTGGATCCTTGTTCCGCTCGGGCCTCACGATCAAAGAGGCATTGTCCGGCACGGCCGAGGCGCAAACCAATGTGCGGTATCGAAACGCGCTGCGTGCATCCACGAAGCGACTTTCTGCCGGTGTGCCACTCGCCAAGATCCTCGGGAAGTATCCAAAACTCTTTCCTCAGCACATGGTGGCGCTCATAGCCGTGGGCGAGTCGAGCGGCCGGTTGGATGAGTCGTTTGCGTACCTATCGGAATACTACAATCGCGAGGTGGATACACTCACCAAGCGCCTGCCGGTACTCATAGAGCCCATGCTTCTCATGATCATCGGCGTACTCGTGCTCTTCCTCGCCATGGCGCTCATAACTCCGATCTATGAAATCACGAGCGGCATCCGCCCACGGTCGGGGCCTTAAGCCGGGATTTACACTCCTCGAGCTTCTCCTCGTGACCGCTGTCACGGCGGTGCTTATGCTTCTCACGGTTCCGGTCACGGCCGGATTCTACCGGTCTCGTATGCATGATCAGTCCGTGCGAGATCTCGAATCCCTCCTCCGTCGGGCGCGGACGTACGCCATCGATCAACGCAATGATCTTCCCAGTGGCGTAAAGATTCTCCCCGGTTCCTACGTGCTCTTCGTTGGTGAAAGTTATGCCAGCCGCACAACGGCCCTCGACGAGTCATTCGAGTATCCCACCTTCGTCACCACGTCGGGATCGATTAGCGAAGTCGTCTTTTCCAAACTGCACGGCACAAGTACCGCGAGTGGGACGATCCGGCTTCTCACGACGGAGGGCGTTGAGGATCAGATCACGATCTTCTCGTCCGGGGTTGTGAATCGACCATGAGTATGCGATGGAGATCGGGTCAGTCTTTGGCAGAGGCGATTCTCGCGATCGCGATCTTTACTATCTCCATGACCTCGGTTGTCGCGATCGTGCTCGATGCGGGATCCGCCGGGCGCAGGGAACAAGAGCGCATTCGAGCCGTAGAGCTTGCGCAAGAAGGGCTCGAGGCGACGCGCGCCATTCGTGACGCGGCCTTCGCTAACCTCACCGTCGGGAACCATGGCCTCGCTATTTCTTCGGGACGATGGGTGTACTCTGGCTCCTCCGATGCACAGGGTGCCTACACGCGAGTGGTTGCCATCGGTGCCCCTGACGATTTTCGCCGCAATGTCACCTCCACGGTCAGTTGGGTTGAGCCCGGCGGTCAGTCGAGGTCGGTAGCCTTTTATTCTCGAGTCACCGACTGGCGCACGGGTGCCGGCAGCCCTCCCGTGATTCTGAACCCAGGCGTCATTCTAAACCTTCCTGGTGTCGCCGATGGCATTTCAGTGACGGCAAGCGGTACGCGCGCCTATGTTGGACGAGAGGTGTCGGCCGCGTCCGCAGAGTTTGCCGTGATAGATATCTCGAATACCTCAACCCCTATTCTCATAGGCGAGCTTGAACTCGGGGCGAGTGCAGATGCCATAGCCATTTACGGATCAATCGTGTACGTCGGTACGCGAACGAATACGCAAGAAATGCGTGTCATCGATGTCACAAGTTCAACGGCTCCAAGCGTGGTCACAACAGTCAACCTCGCTGGTACGGGCGATGTCAAAGGGCTGTTCGTGAGTGGGACGAGATTGTACGTGGCGACCACTGCTTCTGCCGCTAACCCAACATTTCATGTCATAGACATCGCCACGCCGACAGCCCCAGTTGTACTGGGAAGCCTGAACACGGGCTCCGATGTAAGCGACGTTGTTATTACTACGGGGCCCGTGCCATTCGCCTTACTAGCATCGTCACACGATACGCAAGAGCTCCAAGTGGTGAACGTGATCACCCCCATCTCTATGATCGTTGGTGGCTCCTATGATCTTACCGGCACCGAGGATCTGAAGGGCATTGCCGTGTCTGGATCTATCGCGTTTGTCGGTTCCGTGAAGCGTTCCACCGCACCTGAGTTCATTGTGTTCGACGTATCCTCGCCGCTTTTACCAACGGAGCTCGGCAACATAGAATTTGACACCGATATAAACGTAGTCCGTATGTTGGCTCAGAACTCCGCCATCGCCCTTGGGACGGCCTCGAATACGAGAGGCCTCATCACGGCGGAGGCACATGTACCTACAAGTCCAGCCGTGCTGAGCCAGATCGCAACATCGGAAGCGGTGGTAGATCTGTCCTTGATCGATAACTTAATGGTGGCCGTCATGTCGGATGACAACGCCGAGGTAGTTGTTTCTGAGCTCACGGCTGAATAGCTTATGAATCGTTTGCGCCCCGGATTCACCTTGGTCGAGTTCATCCTCTATCTCTTCATGGTCGGTGGGCTTCTCACGGCCGCGGCTGCGATCCTCACCTCCATTTTGCAGTACCAGGCCAAGCTTGAGTCCGCGCGTGAGGTGGATCAAAATTTGCGCTTTGTCACGGGCCGGATCACACAGGCGGTGCGTAATGCGAACTCCATCACGGTTCCGACCGGTGGGGCGACGTCGAGCCGTCTCACGATCGTAACGCCTGTCGCTTCGACGAATCCCACCGTATTTCTGTCCCAGAGCGGGACGCTCTATTTGAAGGAGGGGGCGGATGCAACGACGACCTTAAATAACACAGCCGTGTTCGTCGAGGCGATCTTTCGAAACCTGACACCCACCGGCACCTCCGGTATCATTCAGGTTATGACTACGGTCAGCACCAGCGGCACCACACTGGCAAGTGAGTTTCGTTTCAGCCAGATGGCCACGTCGAGTGCCGCTATTCGCTATCGCCCATGACTCACGAACCTGGTTTTATCGCGCTCATCACGGTGGTCATCTTTGCCGCTGTAGCGCTTATGGTATCCGTGAGTACGGTGGCGTTCTCTATCGACCAAGTGCAGGCCACGGTCGCCGACGAGCTTGCGGCACGCGCTCATGCGGCCGCAACGTTTTGTGCCGAGGAGGCTCTCATGAAATTGAAGGCCTCACTCTCGTACGGGGGCAATGAGACGTTTAGCGTCGGTCAGGATACCTGCCGCGTGCTTGCTGTAGGCGGCGTTGGAAATACGAATCGAACTGTTCAGGTAACAAGCACGGTAATGGAAATCCATCGTAAAATCGATATCTTTGTGCCCAAAGTACGCCGTACTTTGGAGGTGTCTCGTTGGCGGGATGTTCAAAACTTCTAACTATGGCCGGGTTTTCCCTCCTTTCCTTATTTGAGCGCTCGCGCGGCTTTGCGTTGGACTTTTCTGATCGCGACATCCGTCTCATTCAAGTTCGTGGGAACGGGTCACGCATGCGTGCGCTGTGCACGAGTCATGTAAAAGTTCCCGAGGGCCTCATCGACAACGGGGTGGTCAAAAGTCCGGATGAGGTGGCGGCCTTGGTGCAGCAAGCCATTGCTGTTGCCAAACCGAAGCCGCCAAAGACCAAGTTTGTTGTTGCCGGGCTTCCGGAGTCCCAAGTGTTCATGAGGCACTTCCGTGTGCCAAACGATTTGAGGGGAGAAGATCTGGACGATCGAGTCTTGGAGGAAGCGAAGCGGAATATGCCGCTCGATCTTGCGACCATGGTGTGGGACTTTCAGGTCCTGCGACAGAAAGAGGATGAGCAGGAGCTTGTATTGGCCGCGGCTTCGTCTGAGATCGTCAATGCGTATGTCACGGTCCTCACGCAAGCAGGGCTCACGCCCTTCGCGATCGAGCCAGAGTCTATCGCACTCATTCGTTCGCTCGTTGTGCCCGCCACGATCCCCCAAGGCGAGGGAGCAGTCATTCTTGATTTGGGCGGGCGTGGCTCGGTGTTCATTTTTACTGATGAGGACGGGATCCAGTTGTCGATCACACGTCTCGAGGGAGGGAATATGATTACGGAGAAGGTGGCGCAGCTACTCTCCATCGCCCTCGACAAGGCTGAGCGTCTCAAACGTGAGCAAGGACTCGAAGACCAACATGTAATGAAGGCATTTGAAAAGGTGTACGAGCCAGTCATAGAGGATTTTTTCCGTGCTCGCGCCGCCTACGAGCTACAGGCGGGTCGCAAGCTCACGCGCGTAATCCTTTCCGGTGGGACGTGCCTTACGCCTGGCTTGCTCGGATACCTGCAGGCTAAGCTCAATATGTCTGTAGCCATGGGCCAATTGCCTATTGCTTTGGAAGGAGCAACTCCGGCACGTTCGGCCGTTGCTTTGGGCCTCGCGCTGCGTGCCGCGCGTCTTGAGCGTGGGCTCAGCTTCATTACGGTTGACTGATTTCCACAGGCACTTCGCAGGTGTGATATACTGCTTGAGACACAAAACCTTCTCCTTTTTATGATCACCAAACGCTTGCGGCAAGGTTTCACGCTCATCGAGCTTTTGCTCG
>CAYGDS010000005.1:7338-17009 GCA_964348595.1 uncultured Gammaproteobacteria bacterium
TCATCGCGATCATCGCGATTCTCGCGACCATCGTCATCATTGCCATCAACCCGGCACGTCAGCTCGCCCAGGCAAACAACGCTAAGCGCCGCAGCGATGTAAACGCGGTCTTGAACGCGGTGTACCACAACGTCATCGATAACCGTGGGACGCTTCCGTCCGTGATCCCGACCTCTAGCTTGGGTCAGATTTGTGTCACGGGGACGGTCACCTCGTCCTGTACGCCAGGCATCAACCTTGCACAGCTCACGGACAACGAACTCTACATTACGGCTATCCCGACGGACCCGACAGCCGTAACGGCGACCGGCACGGGGTACTACATTATCAAGACGACCACGACCAATCCGCGCATTCGCGTGACGGCTCCAAGCGCGGAATTAAGTGAAACGATTTCTGTAACGCGCTAACACAATTCGTTATGCACACATCGCACCTCCGCAAAGGTTTCACGCTCATCGAGCTTTTGCTCGTCATCGCGATCATCGCGATTCTCGCGACCATCGTCATCATTGCCATCAACCCGGCGCGACAGCTTGCGCAGGCGAACAATGCCAAGCGCCGCAGTGACGTGAACGCGATCTTGAACGCGGTGTACCACAACGTCATCGATAACAGGGGTACCCTCCCGGCGAACATCACGGTTACGTCGACCGAAGTGTGCAAAACGATCTATGCAACTTCAGCGTGTGGTACACTCATCAACCTCGCGCAACTCACAGACAACGAACTCTACATCACCGCCATGCCCATCGATCCGACCGGTGAAACGACATCGGGCACCGGGTACTACGTCCGAAGAACGACCACAACCAACCCGCGCATAACCGTTTCTGCACCAAGCGCGGAGTTAAGCGAAACGATTTCCGTGACACGTTAAGAGGGGGTCTACGAGGAAGGCACGATCATCGTGCCTCTTTTCGTACGTTGACATACCTAGGGGGGAGGTATACCCTTTGGGTATGCCAACCTCCACGCCTTTGTCTCTCGCACGCAAAGCGCGATCGCATCTCGACCGGGTGATCGCCATGCTCGAGCGTGACGAGTACTGTATTTCGATCCTGCAGCAAACGCTCGCTGTTCAGGGTCTCGTGAAACGGTTGATCCTGGACATCTTTTCGCGCCACCTACGCAGCTGTTTTGCCAAGGGCATGCGTAGCCCATCAGCCGTTGAACGAGAAAAGCTCCTCAGAGAACTTGATCAAGTTATGCGATTATCGCAGCGATCATAAGAACGCTCTATGCCAACGACATGCACGTGGAATATCGAGGGGATGCACTGCGCATCCTGTGAGCGCGTCATCGCCACCCAGCTCGCGACGTTGCCTGGTGTCGTGCAGGCACATGCGGATCTTTCGCGTAAGACGGCGACCGTGACGTTGTCCGATGGGTTCGATCGACCGTCGGATGAACAGGTCAGCGCGGTACTCGCATCGCATGGGTATCACGTGGCGGGAGGTACGCATGGGGCATGCGCTCTGGCCTCTCCTCGACTCGCATTCATGCACCGCCTCTCCCAGGCCGGCCTTGCGGTGCTTGCCGTTTCCCTCGCTGGTTGGCTTCTGCTTGGACCACTTCTCTCACTCGTTCCGAGTCTTCAAGCCGGGACATCCTTCGTCGCTCTCTTCGGGCTTGGGCTCGTAGCATCCGTCTCGACATGTCTTGCATCCACTGGCGCCTTTCTCTTGGCGTATTCTGCCGAGAGTCACTCGCGAAAAAAACTCTTACTGGTCCACGCGGGACGGCTTTCCGCCTTTATTCTTGGCGGCGCGTTGCTCGGTGGCATCGGCGGGGCCTTGCCGTCCGATGCTCGTTTCTATGGGACAATCGCGCTCGTTCTTGGCATTGGATTCATGATGGTCGCCCTCCATCTGCTCGACCTGTCTCCGTCGCTTGCTTCTTTGGGCATCCGTCTCCCACGCTCTCTTAATCGATTACAGGATCGCGTGATGAAGAGCGACCATGGGATCGCTCCGTTCGTCGCGGGTGCGGTCACCTTTGTCCTGCCCTGCGGTTTTACTCAAACGGCCCAGGCCATCGCTCTGTCAACGGGGTCGGCTTGGACGGGTGCGCTCATGATGGGGGCTTTCGCGTTTGGGACGATGCCGGTGCTCCTTGGGATTACGGCGGTGGGCGGCAGTCGACTCGTCGGAACACGCGCATTTCGTCTTGCGGCTGGGGCAATCCTCCTCGTGTTTGCCCTTGGACAGATAGACGGTGGCCTCACCGTGTTCGGTTCGCCGTACACGCTTGCCGGATTTGGACAGCAGTTGCTCGCCTCTGCAGGAAAAACATTTACGATCGAGAAAGCGCAGGCCGAAGAGCAGGTGGTACGCATGACGGTGGCGTATGGGGCATTTTCCCCGAGCCGGCTTACCATCAAAAAAAACATTCCCGTGCGTTGGGAGGTCAACGGCGTGGATATTAGCGGCTGTGCAAGTACGATCATAGCGCCATCCGTTGGAATCTCACGGGCGCTCTCTAAGGGGCTGAACGTCATCACATTTACCCCCAAGCGCATCGGCACGATCCCGTTTTCGTGCTCGATGGGGATGATACGGGGGTCGTTCGTTGTGACCGACTGACGATGTCAGATCCTAGATATCAGAATTCCAGAACGACACATCTGACGACATCGTACCGCTTCTGACATCTGAGTTCTGACATCTGACATCATTATGCAGCCTCTGTGATTTGCCATCTGACTTCATTATGAAAACAACCTTAAAGGTTAAAGGGATGCATTGTGCGAGTTGTGCCGTAACGACGGAGCAAGCGCTGAAACAGGTTCACGGAGTCACGGGTGTGACGGTGAACTTTGCGACTGAGCGAGCCACGATCGAACACGATCATCACGTCACCCACGATGTTTTGGTTCAAGCGGTTCGGGATAACGGATACGATGTCGTTGATGAAAACGTGTCGCACGCCACCCACCAACAGCGACGCAGTTCTGGTGAGCAGCCACACCACGCGATGGCGGAACAAGGTGGAGCGAGTCACCTCACGCATAACGGGTACATCGATCAGAAAGGCCTCGTGCTCGCGACGGTGTTGGTCGCTCCGCTCATCGTGACGATGTTCGTCGAGCCCGAGATTGGCACGGTACTTGGTCGCAGCGCTTGGTCGGTGCTCGTTGCCGCGATCACGTGGTACCTCGTCCTTGTGCTCGGATGGAAGTTCCACGTTGGAACATGGAACGAGCTGCGTCATGCGCGGGCAAACATGGATACCTTGGTCACGGTCGGCACCGGGTCCGCGCTTCTTTGGAGTACCTATGCGCTCGTGATCGGATCCGGGGATGTGTATTTCGAGGTCGCTGGTATCATCGTGTATTTCCTCTTGCTCGGGAAATGGCTCGAGGCGCGCCAGCGTATGAAAGCAGGGGAGGCGATCGAGAAGCTCCTGTCGCTCCACGCCAAGACGGCCCATCGCCTCAAGGTCGACGGCACGACTGAAGAGGTTGATGCTGAAACGCTCCGACCGGGCGATCGTTGTCTCGTCAAAAGCGGCGAGCGTGTGCCGACCGACGGCCGGATCGTCACTGGCGGTTCGTCGATCGACGAGTCGATGCTCACAGGTGAGCCGATCCCGGTTGAAAAGCGCGTCGGCGACGCCGTGTTCGGGGCGACCATCAACAAGACGGGCACGTTCACCATGGAAGTAACCGTCGAGCCGGGGAAGTCCGCGCTTGACGCGATTGTCGCGACGGTTGAACACGCGCTAGCGACAAAATCTCCCGTGGAGAAACTCGTGGATCGGATCTCCGGTGTGTTCGTTCCCGTGGTCATCGCGCTGGCCATCATGACTTTTGTTGCGTGGGCGTTTGTGTTAGATCGCGGGCTTGGCGAGAGTATCCGGCACGCGGTAGCGGTACTCATTGTCGCCTGTCCGTGCGCCATGGGACTCGCGACACCGGCCGCGATCATGGTGGGCACGGGAGCCGGAGCGAAGCGCGGGATCCTTGTGAAAGAGGGGAGCGCGCTCGAGGCCGCGCGACACATCGATCTGGTGATCTTTGATAAGACAGGGACGCTCACCGAAGGGAAGCCGACGGTGACAGATATCCTTGCCGCCGAGGGTCAAACGGAGAAAATCGTTCTGTCATACGCTGCAGGTCTCGAGACCGCCTCGGAGCATCCGCTGGCCGGAGCGATTCTTGCCGCTGCCACGCATCAGGGCGTGCCCGTCGCATCCGTCAATAAGTATGAGGCTGTGCCTGGGAAGGGGCTGCGCGGCGAGTACGAGGGTGGACGACTGCTTCTGGGCACCGAGGCGTTTCTTGTTGAGCAAGGAATACGCATCCCCGCGACAGACGCCAACAGGATCTCCATGCTCCGTCGCGAGGCGAAGACGGTCATGCTCCTTGCGCGCGGAGAGTCGTATGCGGGAGCTATCGCCGCTCAAGATCGGGTAAAAGCGGATGCGAAAGAAGCTGTGGCTACGTTGAAAGCTCGTGGGGTTGGCGTGGCGCTCCTCACGGGCGATCACAAGGCCACGGCTGATGCCGTTGCCACAGAACTGGGTATCGAGCGCGTGATGGCAGAAGTGTCGCCAACGAACAAGTCCGAAGAGGTAAAGCGGTTGCAAGCGGAGGGAAAGAAAGTTGCGTTCGTCGGGGATGGCTTAAATGATGCGCCGGCACTGGCGCAATCGGATCTCGGGATTGCCGTGGGCACCGGCACGGACGTGGCAATCGCAACGGGGCAAATCGTGCTTATGGGCGGGTCGCCCACCAAGGCCGCTGAGGCGCTCATGCTTGCGCGGCGGACATTTTCGGCCATCAAACAGAATCTGTTTTGGGCATTTGCGTATAATATCGTCTTGATCCCGCTTGCCATGCTCGGGATCGTCAATCCCATCTTTGCGGGCGGAGCGATGGCGTTCTCCAGCGTGAGCGTGCTCGCGAATAGCCTCCGACTCAATCGTGTGGTAGGAAGATAAATCATATGATGCAGCTGTACGGCAAGCTCAAGCCCTACGTGTATCCGATCACGTTTCTCGTGGCGGTGGCCTCGATCGCCGGCTCGTTGTATTTTAGCGAGGTTTTGCTCTTCGCTCCGTGCGTGCTCTGTTGGTACCAGCGCATCACCATGTATCCCGTGGCCGTGATCGCGCTCGTTGCCATGTGGCGTAGGGATGAAAGGGCGTATACTTACATCTTGCCGCTCATGATCATCGGTTCCGTCATCGCCGCCTACCACTCCTTTCTGTACTACGCCGTGAACTGGGGCATTCGCCCGGATTGGGTTGGGCCCTGTCAGGCGGGCGTCTCGTGCACGGCAAACTATGTGACGTGGCTTGGATTCATCACGATTCCGCTTCTGTCGCTCGCGGCCCATCTCTTCGTCATCGTATTGTTGATGATTGCTTGGAAATCGCGGGTACGAACGGTTTAGAGTTCGTCAGATTACTATGCTGGAAAAGATTCGACCGTATCTCCTCCCCATCGCATTTTTGCAAGCCGTCGTTGCGATGGCGGGCTCGTTGTATTTTAGCGAGGTGATGCATCTCGTGCCTTGTGTGTTGTGCTGGTACCAGCGGATTACGATGTATCCGATCGTCGCGATCCTGCTCGTCGGAATGTATTTCGAGGATTCGAAGGTGTATCGATACGTCCTGCCGCTTTCGCTCATCGGCTTCTTCATCGCCACCTACCATGTCGTCCTCTATTATGGCGTGAATTGGGGCATCCGGCCGGATTGGGTCGGACCATGCGTGGCCGGCGTTTCATGCACGACGCGTTACATAGAGTGGTTTGGATTCATCACGATTCCACTCTTGTCCCTCGTCGCGCATCTCGTCATAACGATCTTGATGGGTTTGGTTTGGAAGGCGGAGAAGAAAAGTTCTCCGGCGAGTTGACGTCTTTCGATCAAGAAGATAAATTCCTGGTCTAGAACCAGGAATTATGAATTCACTGTTCCGCGTCTCCGAACGCAACCATTTCGGCCTCATTTTCATGACCCAGCTCGCGGGCCTGTCAGACGGGGCTTTCTTGAGCGTGAAGGACGCGGCCAAGGACATGGCTATGTCCGACGGGTATCTCGAAGAGATCGCGCTCAGTCTCAAAAAGGGCAACTTGGTCGCCGGCCGACAGGGACCTGGCGGTGGGTATCGTCTGGCCCGCCCGGCGCAGGAAATCACCGTAGAGGAAATCGTGACGGCGCTCGAAGGTCCGATAGCCCTCGTCCCGTGTCTCGAAGCAACGGGCTGCCCGGTTGAGTCCAAGTGTCACAGCAAGAAGCTGTGGGGCTTCTTACAGAAAGATGTGCTCACGACGCTGCGAAAAACCAAACTGGAAGACCTCTCGACTTCGCTCGAGATGACGAAGGTATGACTCCCACCCCCTCTAACTCCCCCTCAGGCAGGGGGAGAACAATCTACATGGACCATGCAGCGGCGACGCCACTCGATCCACGAGTGCTTGAGGCGATGCGCCCATACTTTTCGGATGCATTTGGCAACCCATCATCGTTCCACTCCGTTGGGAAGGCCGCTAAGGACGCCGTAACCGAAGCTAGGACATCCATCGCGAAAGGGCTGAACGCGCATGAGGACGAAATCATCTTTACGTCCGGTGGAACGGAGTCGGATAACATGGCTGTCGTTGGCGTTCCGCGCTACATAAACGCAAGACGCAAGACGAAAGATGAAAGATCTGGGTCTGGTCTTACGTCTTTCGTCTTACATCTTGCGGACGGTGGTTTACCCCATGTCATTACGAGCGCCATCGAGCATCACGCGGTGCTTGAGCCACTCATGCATCTCCAGAAAACGGGGGAGATCGAGCTCACGGTCTTGCCAGTTGATCGCGTGGGACAAGTTTCCCTCCGGGAATTTGAGGCCGCGCTCCGTCCGCACACCGTGCTGGTATCGATCATGATGGCAAACAATGAGATTGGAACAATCGAACCCATCGCGGAGATCGGGCGCGCGATTCTCTCGTGGCGCAAGGAGCACAAGACGACATACCCGCTCTTCCACACGGATGCCTGTCAGGCAGCGGGCTATCTCGAACTCGACGTCGAACGACTCCACGTCGATTTGCTGACCCTGAACGCTTCCAAGATCTACGGCCCGAAGGGAATCGGGATTTTGTACGTGCGTCGTGGGGTGAAGCTCGCGCCGCTTATCATCGGCGGGGGACAGGAGCGGAATCTGCGCTCGGGCACGGAGAATGTCCCCGGCGTCGTCGGGTTAGCCAAGGCCCTGGCGCTGGTCCAGGCCGACCGTGGGGCCGAAGGCGCGCGTCTTACGGCGTTGCGAGATCGATTGACCGAGGGACTACTCACCATCCCTAAAACCATCCTGAATGGCCATCCAACCGAGCGTTTACCCAATAGCGTAAACGTTTCCTTCCTCGATATCGAGGGCGAGGCGGCCGTGCTGTACCTCGACGCCGAGGGGATCATGACCTCGACGGGATCCGCCTGCGCCTCTACGTCGCTTGATCCCTCGCATGTCATTCTCGCCACCGGGCTTTCGTATGAAGCCGCGCATGGATCGATTCGTTTTACCCTTGGACATGCAACGACCAAGGAAGATGTCGAGTTTGTGATCGAGAAAATGCCGGCAATTGTTGAGCGTTTGCGCATGATGAGCCCTGTTAATATGGATATGAAATATTTCACCAATGCCTAGTCGCCCAGTCGCCTTGTAGCCCCGTCGTACTGTACGACCAGGGAACACGGCGACCAGGCGTCATAAACGTATGAACCCCATCACCCCCGCTACCGATGATGCTCGCAAGGGCGACGTCGTCGCCCCGACAAAAGAAAAAGGCTGGTTCTATACCGACACGGTGAAGGATCACTTTTTTCATCCCAAGAATTTTCTCGATGACGAGGCCGGGTATGGCGACGCGTATCTCGGCATGGTTGGTTCACCGGCCTGCGGCGACGCCATGAAGGTCTGGCTCAAAATCGAAGATGGAAAGGTAAAAGATTTTAAATGGAAAACCTTTGGGTGCGCCTCGGCGATCGCCTCGACGTCGATGCTCTCCGTCATGGTGACAGAGAACGGGGGCATGTCGGTCGAAGCCGCGTTGAAACTCCGTCCGCAGGACATTATGGCGCGCCTTGGGGGGTTGCCGGCTCGCAAGGTGCACTGCTCCGTCCTCGGTGACAAGGCACTCCGAAGCGCCGTGAATGATTATTTCCGTAAGACGGATCAGGTCGAAAAGATTTCCGTCGAGGCGGGACGCATCATCGACAAGGTGCTCAAGATCACCGATCACGATATCGAAGAAGCGGTGCTCGAGGGCGCGGATACGCTCGAGAAGCTCCAGCAGCGCACCAAGGTCGGCACCGGAGATCCGTCCTGCATTCCGGAAGTCGAACAACTGCTCCGGTTTTACAAAGAGAAGTATTTTGGAGCATAATCCTGTAACCTATAACCCGTAACCTGTCCCCGCGCCCCGCGATGACAAGGCGACCGAGCGAATGCAACTATGAATGCGAACGAGGCTTTGCAAGAAACCCTTGCCGGCTTAAAACCCATGCTTGATGCAGCAGGACGGTCGATTCGGATTGCTGATGCCAGTGACACATCTTGCACGATAGAGCTCGCAGGGTTCTGTGGCGACTGCGCCTGCACGCACTCCTACATCGAAGGGATCCAGGAGATTCTTGCCGAGAAAACCCCAGAGCTTAAAGAAGTGAAGTTCATTCAAGTCGACTGATATGGAACAGAAGCCGCTCAAGATCGGTCGTGTCGAGGTTGACCGCGATGTGTGCATTGGAGCCGCGCCGTGCGTCACCGTCGCTCCGGGCGTGTTCCAGCTCGACGAAGAGAACAAGGCATATATTGTCGATCAAAAAGCGGCGGATGATGAGACGATTCTATTGGCGGCGCAGGCGTGCCCCGTCCAAGCCATCAAAGTGTTTGATGAGGACGGCAATCAAGTGTATCCGTAAACGAAAGCCCTCCGAGAGAATCGGAGGGCGTGTGTTCAGAGCTTCTCGGTCGGATGTGCCGCTCGCGGCATGTTCCGTTTGAACATCTCGTCGAGTTCCGCTTGCAGGCTCACCATTGCCGAGATCGGCTTCGGGGACATGAGCGCGTCGACGAGGCCGTTCCGGATCTCGTCATAGAGTTCGAAGCGCTCCATGTAGAGCAGCTCGACGAACTCCTTCATCGATTCCTTGTCGACCTCGCGGTCCTTGTGGATGCGCGGTATCTGTGCGAAGCAGGCATCGATCCAGGGTTCGATCTCGGCGAGTTGCAGCATGAGCGCCTCGTTGCGACGCTCGAGCGGGCGGACTTTGCTCTCCATGAGCTCTTCCACGCGCCTCCGGAGATCGGAACGCAGGAGGGCGTCGAGCTCGATGACCTTGGCTCTCGCTCGTGCGAGCTGCTCGGTCAGGTGATCGCGTTCCGCTTCACCTTCCCGCAGAAGCAGGGACCGGACGAGCCGTTCGCGACGGCGGCGTACCAGCGGGTCGCTGGTCTCGAGATCCCCGAGCGTGATTTGGTAGATGAACAGGTCGGTGTCGGCGACCACCTCTACCTTGGATCTCGCGACCGGCGCATCCTCGACGAAGAGGCGCATGTTCACCAGGTCTCCCGGACCGAGGGTCCGTCCGACCTGGAGCTCCACCGTGCCGCCGGGCGCGAATTCGACAGCTTCGCCCTGCAGGATGAGGAAGGCGGACGTGATCTCTTCGGCC
>CAYGDS010000006.1:0-572 GCA_964348595.1 uncultured Gammaproteobacteria bacterium
CCGCTTCCGAAGAGTCGACTTCGTGATACGAACCCTCCTTGAGCGTCACCTTCACATCCATGATCGGATACCCCGCGAGCACGCCGCGCGTAGTCGCCTCTTGGATGCCCTTGTTGGTCGGCTGGATGTATTCACGCGGCACGACACCACCCTTGACCTCATCGATAAATTCGTAGCCTTTGCCCTGCTCGTTCGGCTCGAGGTCGATGACCACGTGACCATACTGACCACGGCCACCCGACTGGCGGATGTACTTTCCTTCGACATCCTCCACCTTGGACCGGATCGCCTCGCGATACGCCACTTGCGGCTTACCGACATTGGCTTCCACTTTAAACTCGCGCTTCATGCGATCCACGATGATCTCGAGGTGAAGTTCACCCATGCCCGAGATGATGGTCTGCAATGTCTCTTCGTCGGTGCGCACACGGAACGATGGGTCTTCTTCCGCGAGCTTCTGGAGCGCGACGCCCAATTTTTTCCTGGTCAGCCTTCGTCTTCGGCTCGATCGCCACAGAGATGACCGGATCCGGAATTACAATGGACTCGAGCACGAGCGGACGCTTTTCGTC
>CAYGDS010000006.1:582-16838 GCA_964348595.1 uncultured Gammaproteobacteria bacterium
CGCCTTGAGGCCGACCGCGGCCGCGATCTCACCCGAGTACACATCGTTCACTTCTTCACGTTCGTTCGCGTGCATGCGTACGATACGCGAAATGCGCTCCCGCTCCCCCGTCTTGGCGTTCACCACGTAGGATCCGCTCGAAAGATGCCCCGCGTACACGCGGAAGAACACGAGGCGGCCGACGAACGGGTCGGTCATGACTTTGAATGCGAGGGCGGCAAACGGCTCTTCGTCATTGGCTAAAACAGGAATCTCTTTGGTCTCGTCGTCGACGTCATGCGCTTTCGCCGGAGGGATGTCAAGCGGGCTCGGGAGGTATGCGACAACCGCATCGAGCAAGAATTGCACGCCCTTGTTCTTGAGCGCTGATCCACACAAGATCGGATAGATCTGGTTGGTGATCACAGCCTTGCGCAGTCCCGCCTTGAGCTCTTCTTCAGACAACGCTTCCCCAGCAAGATACTTGTTCATCAACGCCTCGTCGGTTTCCGCAACTGCCTCGACAAGCTTCGCGCGATATTCCTTGGCCCTCTCGATCAAGTCCGCTGGCACCTCGCGCTCTTCGAACTTTTGGCCCATTTCATCAAGATAGACTTCGGCCTTCATGCGAATAAGATCGATGATGCCGGAAAAGTTTGCCTCGGTGCCGATCGGGAGCTGGATCGGATAGGCGCGCTTGGTCAACCGCGCATGGATGGAGGCGACGTCCTTGTAAAAATCGGCGCCCATGCGATCGAGCTTGTTCACGAAACAGATACGCGGCACGTTGTGCTTGTCTGCCTGGCGCCACACGGTTTCAGATTGTGGTTCCACGCCCGCAACACCATCGAACACCGTGACGGCGCCGTCGAGCACACGCAGCGAGCGCTGTACCTCGATCGTAAAGTCGATGTGTCCCGGTGTGTCGATCAAGTTCAAGCGCTTCCCTTTCCAAAAACAGGTAGTCGCGGCCGCGGTGATCGTGATCCCTCGCTCCTGTTCCTGCGCCATCCAGTCCATGGTCGCCTCGCCCTCGTGCACCTCGCCGATCTTGTGCTTCTTGCCGGTATAAAAAAGTACGCGCTCGGAGACGGTCGTCTTGCCGGCGTCAATGTGGGCGATGATCCCGAAGTTGCGGGTATCCTGAAGGGAGTATTCACGGGCCATAGACGAAGTGAGTAGTGAGTAGTGCAGTAGAAAGTAGCTCGAGTCGGTGGTGTGGGCCTTTTGGCTACTCACTACTCACTACTCACTACTTTCTACTCGCTTTAACGGGCAAAGTGTGCGAATGCACGATTGGCCTCTGCCATGCGCTGCACATCCATTTTCTTTTTGACGGCGTCGCCTTCGTTATTCGCGGCGAGCATGATCTCCCCGGCGAGCTTCTCGGCCATCGGCTTTCCCTTTTTGGATCGCGCCGCAGTCAAGAGCCAGCGGAACGCGAGCTGAACGCGGCGTTCGGCGCGCACCTGCATCGGCACCTGGTAGTTGGCGCCTCCCACGCGCTTGGCTTTCACTTCCAAAAGCGGCGAGATGTTTTTCATGGCTTCATCAAACACTTCCATGGCCGGCTTCTTGGTCTTCTCCTCGATCTGATCGAGGGCCGTGTACACAATCGTCTGCGCCGTTTGCTTCTTTCCGCGTTCCATCACGTAGTTGACGAGCTTGCCAACCAAAGGAGATCCGAACTTCGGATCATTCATGACTGTTCGATGTGGAGCTTTCTTTCCGCGCATAAGGTTGGGTCGAGTAGCGAGTATCGAATCGAGTATTGTCTGTGCACAAATCGTTACTTCTTTGCTTTAGGTTTACGAGCTCCGTAAAGGGAGCGGCTGCGCTTGCGATCGGCGACGCCCTGCGTGTCGTACACGCCGCGCACGATGTGGTAGCGCACGCCCGGCAAATCCTTCACGCGGCCGCCGCGAATCATGACGATCGAGTGCTCCTGCAAGTTGTGACCTTCGCCCGGGATGTAGGCCGTGACTTCCTGACCGTTCGACAAGCGCACACGGGCAATCTTGCGGATGGCCGAGTTCGGCTTTTTCGGGGTCATGGTGGTGACCTTGGTGCACACGCCGCGCTTAAAGGCGGCACCGCGCTTGAGCACCGTACGTTTCCGGTGGAGCGTGTCCATCGCAAACTGGAGCGCGGGGCTCTTGGACTTGGTCCGGATCGGCTTACGAGCGCGGCGGACGAGCTGATTCATCGTTGGCATGGGCGCAAATCTACCAGTCCACACGCCTATCCGTCAACCCCCAACCCCAATCGAGGGCGAGGGGGAACACCTACCCGCCGGAAAAGAGGCCGAACAAAAAGGAAGAACCGCTAAAAATCCACGAAAAAACGCCGATGCCGGCAAAGGCATCAAGAACGATGAGACCGAGCAAAATCATCGGGCCTTGCGTCTCAAGAAAGATACGGACTTGGCGATGTTCTGGTGCCGTGAGCATGGCGAGCAGGACTTTTGATCCATCAAGGGGTGGGACCGGGATCAAGTTGAAAAGCATGAGCGAGAAATTGATAGAGGCGATAAAGAGCAGGGAGATCACGAGCAGGTTATCGATGCCAAGGATCGGCGAGAGCCATCCATGCAATGCCGATGCGAGCGCACCAAAGAGAAGGTTGGACCCGGGACCAGCGATCGCGATGAGCACCGAGCCCATACGCGGATCACGGAGTTGGTACGGATCGTACGGCACGGGTTTTGCATATCCAAAGCCCACCATGAGCAGCATAAGAAATCCGACGGGATCGATATGGGCGAGCGGATTGATCGTGAGACGGCCCTCGCGCTCGGCCGTATGATCACCGAGCAGATGTCCGACGTACGCGTGGGCAAATTCGTGAACCGAGAGGGTGAGAACGATGGCCGCGACGATAATGGCAAACAAGATCGGCTCCTGAAAAAGGATCGAGAGGAGATTCATGCACCCAATTGTGGCATGACGAGCCCCCCTTTACAAAGTTTCCGATACCCTGTACTCTTCCGCACATTCGTTCGCGCTCGTAATCAACTGTGAACGTGTCAACTCGTCAACTGTAAACTTCCCCCTATGTCCCGCATCTGTGAAGTCAGCGGCAAGCGCGCCAAGGTCGGCAACTCGCGCAGCCATTCCAACATCGCCACAAAGCGCCGTCAGGGCGTGAACTTGCAGATCGTCCGGATCGGCGATCGTCGTTTCCGCGTGGCGGCCCGTACGGCCCGCACGCTCAAGCGGCTTGCGCGACAGATGACGGGCGAGCTTCCAACGAAGCGCGAGAAGAAGGCCGCAAAGAAGGCCCAAGGCGAACTGCAATCAAAAGGCTAAGAATACATCACTGCCATCCACGCAAATCGATCTCCGCATCGACAGCCTTTTTCAGCGCATCCGTCCATTCGGGATCGTGCGGCCCCACCGTGACATACACCATGAGTCCGACGCCCAACTTCTCCAGGAGTTTGGCTAGGCGTGCCAAAAAATCCAACACCTTGTCGAGCGGATTATAGAGCAGAGCGGCAGTCAAGGAATCAAGTATGACAAAGCGCTTCTTACCCTTGATCCGGCCGAGCAACGTTTGCAGCTGCTCGAGAATCTCATCCAAAAAGAACGGCGAGGGAACATAGATGATGTTGGCTCTCGTCGTCTTGACCTTGGCCGCGCCTTCCAGCTCCGTGATGCCGTCGATGCAAGCAAGTGCCGACACGTTTACGCCGGCCTGCGCAAACGCCTCCTCCAGCTCCGTGTAACCCTTGAACAGGGTGATATACACGCCCTTGTATCCCTGCTCCTGATATTCCCGCACGATGCGGGCGCACGTGGTGAGGCTGTTTTTCACATCCACGTGGACGAGCACAAGTTGGCCCGGCGTGACTCGGGAGAGCTTCCCGAGAAATGTCGCGGTGGATGCCGTACGCTGGGGCTTGCTCATAGGTTCTTCCGTGTCGGGACTGTTTTCCCCTTCCCTCCCGTCGGTTTCTTTTCGGTCTCGCGCATGGCGAGCTTGAGACTCGTCATCACGCGTTCAAAGGCCCTGGCCAATTCGCCAATTTCATTTCTCGCCGCCAAATCTTTCTTATCCAGCTCGACCGAAACATCGCCAAGCGAAATATGCTTCAAGACCTCGGTCATGTGCCGCAAGCGCCCGCCGAAAAGCTTTGTCGTATACAGGATGTATCCCAAAAGGACAACGTAGGAAAAGAAGAAGGACCAGAGGACGATGTTCGTCACGTTGCGGCTGACCTGCAGGATTTGGTCGGTTGATTTCCCAAGGAGGATGGTCATGGGGTATTCCTTGATGTGCTGAAAAACCACGAGGCGCTCTATCCCATATCGATCTTTCGCCACCAGTGAGCCTTGCGACTCCCCAGACTTCACACGTTGGTTGACGGCATACAAAATAGGACGTTCTTCGGCTGGCGGGACTTCAATCTTGTTCAGATCCACCTCGCGGCTATCCAAGAAACGACTGCCGTCACGGTCCAATAAGACGATGTAATCATCCTTCACCTCGAGCGGGAGGCGCTTTTGCAATCCGGTCAACCTGATGGAACTCACCACAAAGCCGATCATGTCTCCATTCACGCGCACCGGCAAGGCCAAAACAATGGTCGGATTATGCGTAGAGGAACTGACAAACACGCTCGACGCATAGAGGGCGCGCTCGCGAAGGATGCCTTGGCAGTAATCCCGTTGGGCGAAATTCTTCCCGATAAATTCCTTGGAGCTCTCGGCCGAGGCTATGAGGGTGCAGTTAACATCAAAGAGACCGGAACCCTCCAATGTTTGCCGACGAATTTCCTCGAGCAACGTCAATTTTTGGATGGTTTTGGCCAGCAAGTCCGGATCGCGCCGCTGAAGTAAGGAAACGACTTGCGGATCAGCCGCTACCCACTCCAGATCATCCTGGACCGACTGAAAAAAATAAGACACGTTTTTCACCAAGGCGCTGGTCACTTGTTTGGACTCCTCCGTCTGTGCGTTGATGGTGACTTTTTCCGTTTGCCGAACAGCGAGATATACCGTGGGTATCATGACCAGACTCAGCCCGACGAGAAGCACGAACGCGATTTGCGCCGTGAGCGAACGAAAGCCGTGTGTGTTCGTCTTTTGCGGAGCGGTCATATGTTGGTAGAGAAAATGCTCTTGGTGCGATCGAGAAATTCTTCTTTGCGATTCTCGGAAATGATCCGTTGATTCCCGAGTTGCTTGATCATGAACGCTACCCTGTCCTGTGTCAGGCCCTTCGCCTTCTCCTCGACGAAGATGCGCTCGCCCATGGGACCCAACATCTCGAGAAACAAGACATGCAGTTGTTCTTCGGTTGAGATGCTGACTTTGCGTGCAAGACCTCCCATGACGCCTTCATAGCCGCTGAACGATGTGGAGAGCTGAATCCCCTCCGGAGTAAAGATGAATTCGCGCAACTTCTTGTCATGCGCGCTGCCGCGAATCTTGAGCAGCAGGAGGCCGTGCTTGAGCTCGGACTGGATTTCGATATAACGCAGGAGGATAATGTTGTCAGCGACGGTAGAAAGGTGGATATCGGTCACGGATTCGGAGCCAAGGAACGCTTCGCTGGCTACGCTGAGCCAGGTCGTCACCTGCTCATGCTTCATGGACGCGGTCAATCGCTTGCTAAAGTCATGGACCACTTCCGGCACGTACGCGTTACGAAGGGAAGAAAGAGAATCGAACACCAGGCGAGTCGCACCGCGCTCACGCACCATCCCTCGGACCAATTCCAGAAATTCTTCCGGAAAATACTGATCAGGATAGGCGGTGAGGATCGTGAGTTTTTTTGTTCTTTCGTAGGGTGCCAGGTTCCAGCCGAAGGACGCAGCGTTTTGCAACAGATGGTCATGCGACTCCTCGGTCGAGACATAGACGACGCGTTCGCCCTCCTCCAGGCCTTTTAGAACGAAATGCAAAGCGAGGTTCGTCTTTCCGGTCCCCGACGGGCCGCTCAAGATGGTCACGGAGCCCCGGTACATGCCTCCGTTCGTCATCGCGTCCAATCCTTCAATGCCGGTGGAAATGCGCTGGTCGGAGACGGGGTAGGTCAGCTCAAGTGGCGGCCGCGGAAAGAAGACGAGGCCGTCTCCCGTGATGCGGAAATGGATGGAGGAAGAGTCGTACCCGAGCGCACGCATCTTCACGATCTCCAGCTTCCGCGTCAGCGTGTCCTGAGACGTCCTTTCGTGCGTCAATTTAACGATGCCGTCGGCGATGAACTCCTCGACCCCGAAAATGCTGTACCCCTCGCCCGCCACCTCGCTCGTCATGAGTACGTTCGTCTGCAGTTGCGCCAGCGCGTTCCCCAGCTCGAAGATGAAGTCGCGGATCAGGCTCTTGTCCTTCAACCGATAGGCCATGGCGGTGATCGAATCGATCACCACGCGCTTGGCCTGCATCTGCTCGGCCATGTTCCGGATCGTTTCGACGATCTTTCGCAGGTCTTCCCGTTGGAAAGCCTGTTCTTCCTCCAGGCCGATCCCCTTCAAGATGCCGCGCAGGTCGGTCAGGTGGATCTGCAGCGGGTTCAAATATGACTTCTTGAAGAACGTCAGACCCTGGAGATTGTGCGCGACCTTGTGCACCGGTTCAGTGAAGGAGATGTACAATCCCGGTTCGGCCAACTGTTCGTAGCCGGCGAACAACCACTGCAGACACAGCGCGGTTTTTCCGGTTCCCGAGGCGCCGGCGACCAGGACAGCTGCATCCACCGGCAGTCCGCCGTGGAGAATTTCATCCAAGGCGGTGATGCCGGTTGGCCGGAGACCGGCGGGGCTCTTGCTACGTTTTTCGTGAGGACGTTTGGGCATAGTATCTACGCTTTCGCAAGCGGGAGCTTGATGGTAAAGACGGTTTCTTTTCCGGGAATGGATTCCACCTCCAGTGTACCACCTTGTTTCTCGACGAGCTGCTTGGACAGGTACAGGCTGATGCCCGTCCCATCCGGCAACGCTTTCTTGGCCTGCTCTCCGCGGAAAAACTTTTCAAAAACGTGTTGCAGTTCGGATGCGGGTATGCCGATCCCATGGTCCGTGACCCGCAAGATCGCCTGTTTTTTCCTTTTGTCGGCGCTAGCCACGACTTCGATCCGGCCGTTGGCCCTGGAATAGTGGCAGGCGTTCTCGACGAGCACCTGGATGACGGTTTCGAGCTTATCCGCGTCGCCATAGATCGTCGCATCTTCGAGACTCGCCGACATCTGGATCCGCTTTACCTGGCACATTGGGGAAGCGGCTTTGAGTACATGGTCCGTAACCTCCCGGAGGTTGAGGGGTTCCCGCACCACGGTCAGCTGGCGGTTTTCCAAGGCGAGCATGCTGAAAATGCGATGGAGCATCAGGCTCAGGAAGTTGGAGCGCTGCTGGATGGTAGTCAGAAGCTTTTGCTGCGCGGCGGACAGCCCGTCCTCGCCCATGGCGAGCTCCGCGCTCCACGTAATCGCCGTAAGCGGTGTTCGGAACTGGTGCGAGACGACGTTGATAAAATCGTTCTTCGCGCGGTCGAGTTCGAGCAGGCGCCCGTACAACTTCTGCATTTCGACGAATCGGGCCGCGTTCGCAAGCGCTGGCGCCATGGTGCCGCGGATGACCTCGAACAAGCGGCGATCCTCCATCGAAAAACCTTCCTTTGACGATTTTGGACCGAGGAGCAGGAGACCGACCGGCACGTCCTTGATCGTGAGCGGCACGGCCATGTCGACTTTCAGATCGTTGAGCAGAGCCACGGCACGGCGATCACGAGCGGCGGACGCCGGCTCCACGTTTTGACGCAAACGCCAGGCGAGCTCGTCCTTTTCCAACACCTCGAACGCATGCACTTTCGCGATATCCAAGATTTCCACGACGGCCTCACGTACGTTTTTTGTGAACCCCTTGGAGCTCAAGGCGATGACTTCGGTCTTATTGGGATAGAGCGTGAGGATCGCGTAGCGTTCGCACTTGAAGAACTGCACAATGAGTTCCGCAAGACGCTCGTGCAGGGAGGAAAGGGACAGGTGCTCGGCGGACAGATGGGAAATATCGAGCACCGCCTCGCGGAACACGTACTGCCCGCGTGAGACGAGTTTCGAGACGAGCCAGTCGATGAATGTGAAGAGTGGGCGATACGCGACCGTGATAACCAGTGCACTGATCAGAGTGGAAAATGTCGGGCTCACGAGCCCCACAAGGAGGAACACACTGAACGTGATGATGCCGATCAGCGTCATCACAACGGCCGGGATGATGAGACCCCACTTGAACACCCAGCGGATGTCGAAAGTCCGGTACGAGAGCATCGACTGCGCGATGAAAATCAGTGCGAAGATGGAAAAAACCGGACCAAGCGAATTCCACTGAAAGTATCCAAGCGCCGGAAGCACGAGTTGTGTCACGAGCATCGGGACATAAAAGAGCGTGAGTCCGACCATCAGACTGCGGAACTGTCGTCGCTCCAATCCGCGCGAGCGACGCACGCCGCGCCAGGCGTGGAAAAACGTATAAAAGATCGTCGAAAAATAAAACAGGAGCCACGCCGCATATATTTTTCCGAACGAACCCCAGATGTACGCGTAACCGTCCGCGATGCGAATTTCCACGCTCTGGATCATGACGGGCGACAGGGACAATACAGTGAACACGGCGATGAGCGAAGTCGCAAGCCACTGAAAAAAACGAATGCGCTTTGATCGTGTCGGGTATTCGGCGACGAACCAAAGCAGCATCGCGAGCATGGCGGATCCAAAGACGAACGTAATCCTGCCCATGAGGACGACGTCGAGCCGGCCGGAGAGGGTCAAGAAAAGAAAGAGGATCCAGCACGCCGTCGTAAAAGCAACTGCCGCAAACACACGGTGCGCGCTTGCCTTCGGATTTTTCGCAAGCACGAGCACCCCAAGCAGGATGTTCGCGACAAACGTCGCGAGTTGTAAGGAATCAATGAGAAGCACAAGGAGCTTTTTTTTTCATGATAGCAAAAAGAGAAAGGCCCGTATATCCAGGAGGATATACGGGCGTGGTCAAAGCCGGACGTCGAGCTCCCAACCGAAGTGGGACGGGTGAAGCGGCATCCACACCGCCTCGAACTTCTGCCCGTGGTGCTCGAACGAACCGATCGAGTGCATCCGCCAGCCGAGGCGCACCATGGTGCGCAAATTGCGCGCGTTCGGCTCCATGACCCAGTACTGGATCCCGGATGCACGGCCGATAACATAGTTGCGATGATGCAGGGCAACCGTGATGAACGGTGTATAGACGCAGGGCGGCACAGAAGGCTTGTCGATCGCGAGCCGGCTCGGCTCAGCGGCGTGCTCCCGCGGAAGTTCCGGGGGAATCTTGATGACCGGTACGCCGTTCTCCACAAAGGTCTCGATGAGGAATCGGCCGTCGTGGGAATACGTCGTCCGCACCGTCCCAATGGCAACGCCATCAAGACGCGCAAGGACGTGGATTGCGTCCGAATCGTATTCGTCGCGCTCGAGCCCGTCCGGCTGGGCCGGAAGAGGATTTCCCTCACCGCAGTAGGCACCGTGTCGGATGCGGTAGACCTCTCGACGATCGACGTCCGTACGCACGACCGACACCTCGAACCGATGTGCGTGGCTAGGATCGACGCAGATGAGACGATAGGCGGGATCCTGAAACTTCGAAACAGGGTCTGGATCGGACGCCTCGATCATGAGACAGCCCCTCGACCGACGATTTTCGAGTGAATTATCTTCCATTCCGCAACCACCCCCTCCGAACGATTGTAACGACGATATCGATGCGTCGAAGAATGATACCACGAAGTCGGGACCGACCGTCACAATTTGTGGATGACGCTCGGCTTCGATTAGTCGGAGTGTATTTTTTACAGCGTTCGCTCGTGAGTTTTTTTGATAATAGCGAAAGCTTCGTCCGTTGTATCAACGAGTCGTAGAATATTGAATTCAAATGGTTCGATAAAGCCACGTTGCATCATCTGCTCACGAATCCACGTGAGGAGTCCCGTCCAATAATCTTTTCCAACGAGGATGACGGGTACTTGATCGGACATTTTACCGGTCTGAATGAGCGTGACGATCTCGAAGAGCTCATCAAAGGTGCCGAACCCACCGGGAAAAAAGACATACGCTTGCGCCGATGCGGAAAGCATCACCTTGCGCGTAAAGAAGTAGTGGAAGCCCTTTGACTTTTTAACGAACTTGTTGCGGCGCTGCTCATTGGGCAGCTGGATGTCGAGCCCTACGGATTCGCCGCCCGCTTCAAATGCGCCGCGATTACCCGCCTCCATGATGCCCGGGCCTCCGCCTGTAACCATGGTGTAGCCTTCCTGAGCGAGACGCTCAGCGAGCGCGCGCGCCATTTTGTAATATGCATTTCCGGGCGTCACGCGCGCACTCCCAAAGAAGCTGACTTCTTTTTTTAGTCCAGAGAGAAACTCAAACCCCTCAATGAACTCCGCCATAATGCGGAAAATCCTCCAGTTGATATTTTCCGTGAACATCTCCTGCTGCGGAGCGGGATCACAACCCTCATCTGTACAAACCCAGTGCTTAAAGCGAGAGCCTGCGGGCTCGCCACCCTTGCCAGGATGGGGGCCTGTCCAGCTCGGCTGAGGGAAAAACTGCGTGGCTGTCTTTCGGCGAAAGACTCCCGCCGCATTTGGGTCCACGACCGGTTTCTTGTTTTTTAAAAATTGCTGGCGTTTTTTCGTCATACGCTCAGTGTACCATCTCTAACGTCGGCTGGCTTGAAGACGGCAGGTTCCGACGGTGCGCGTCGCGTCCGTGAAGAAGGCCTCGAGCTCATGGACGTGCCAGAATGGTCCGAGTGCGAGCCGTCGCTCCCCGTCCGGCCCACCTTTCAAGACCACCGAGACGATCCCTCGTTCTTGATTCAGACCTTCATGCACAATGAAGAGTTCACGATACCGACATAGATCTACCGTTTTCGGACGACGCAAGATCGCACGAAAGGTGAGTTCGCTCCCTGAGAGACTCAGTCGCTCACTTAATCCATCCGCGACGTATGCAAGAAGCGCCGTGACAATGATCGCAACCATGACCTTGGCCCCTGGGGCTTGGCCTGGATTTTGATAGGCAACCCAGGCTAGCGCCACACCAAAGATGATAAACCCGGCAAAGACTACACCGCCGAGCGTGAGCGGGGTGGCATGGATGCTTCGCGAACGATCAGATTGCTTCATACCTCCAGAATACAGAATGCCTCCAGAATACAAAACCCCCGTCGAGCTCAGCTCGACGGGGGTTCGTTCGAACGAATCTACTATTTAAGGAGTTCGTCCTTGCAAGCCTTGGCTACGCGAAACTTCACGACGGTCTTGGCTGGGATCTGGATCGTCGCACCCGTAGCCGGGTTGCGGCCCATACGAGCGGCGCGCTTCATCTTCACAAGCTTGCCGAGACCCGGGATCACGAACTCACCATTCGCCTTGACCTGTTTGTAGGCAACGTCGACGAGCATTTCCATGAACATCACGACGTCCTTCTTGGTCATGCCGGTCTTGCCGGAGAGCTCCTGCATGAGTTGAGACTTGGTCATCTTGGCCATATGAGAAAACCCTTTTTTATTGATTAAAAATGAAAAAATGTGGGTTTGCTCAAGTAGTATGCGACGAGCTCGAGCAAAACACAAGGAATCCCTAGGGAATCGTCAAGGGGGGGCAGGTGAATTCTGTGGAATGTCGGGCTAATGGGATTTGAACCCATGGCCTCTTGCACCCCATGCAAGCGCGCTACCAACTGCGCTATAGCCCGACGCTCCACACAACCGTATCGCCTACCCCATCTGCTTTTCGCGGTCGGATCGTACACGCTCCATAACGACAAGACAAGCGTTATACAAACGAAAACCCCGAGGGAAGGCTCGGGGAGGGCTCAGATGGATGGCGTACCTTGTTCACAGACCTTGGCCGCATGTAGGTCGAGCCGGTGGAGCTCGGCGACGAGGAGCAAGAGATCGGAGGAGAGAAGGAGGATCTCGGCCGTTTCGTCCACATAGCGGACGCAGGAGAGAGAGCTCTTCAGCTCACTCGCGGCATGATCGAGCGCGTCCGTCATGCGCTTCAGCGTTGTGCGTCGCTGCGGGAGACTTTGCCCCGATGACACGAGACGAGGGAACGGAAGGCTCTGCTTGAGGCCCTCCACAGCCACCTCGAGCTCGCGACGAGCTCGTCCATCGAGGCAATTATGGAACACGCGATCGTTCTCCAGTCGATCGACGATCCGCTGCAAGGACTCCCACCAGAGCGCGGTGCGTTCCACCGAAGCGTGAAGAACGACGGAACTACTCAATCCGTGCGTATGTTCCATGGGCTCTCTTTGTCTGTTGAAGGCAAGGCAAAACACCAGGAATCCATATTGACCATACGGGATTCCGGTGTTGACGTCAAGGGCATCCCCGTGGTACTGTATCCATCGACTGGCCCGGGAGGGGCCTTTTAAAAAAGATTTTATGACGAATCCCATCACCTCACTCGTGAATTACCTCCGCTCCGCAAAGGCCGAGTTGGAGAAAGTCTCATGGCCATCGCGCCAGGAGACCATGCGCTACAGCGTGCTCGTGTGCGCCGTGTGTATCGTCACGGCCGTCTTTTTCGCCGCTCTCGACTTTGGCCTGGGTTTTGGTGTTGATCAACTCCTCGGAGTGAAGGGTGGCGCCCAGACGGCTCCTGCAACAACGCCGCAGCCGGTCACGCCGGATCTTGCACCGAGTGTCGAAGCCATCGACTCGGTCACGGGGCAACCGATCGACGTGAATGTCAAGACGCTGCCGCTTGATGATGGCGCCGGCACATTCAAGATCAACGAATAATTGTATGGCCAAACAAACTGCTTCCTACGGACGCCGCTGGTATGCGATCCACACGTACTCCGGGTACGAAGAGAACGTTGCCGGTAGCTTGAAACAGCGCATCGAGGCGCTCAAGATGAAAGATTACATCTTCAATGTCCTCGTGCCGAAAGAGAAAAAGATTAAGATCAAAAACGGCAAGCGCCGCGTCGTTGAGGAAAAAATTTATCCTGGCTACGTCCTCGTCGACATGAACGTGGTGGATGATTCGTGGTTCGTTGTACGCAACACGCCGAATGTGACCGGCTTCATCGGCACGGGCACAACCCCGACTCCCCTTTCGCACGAAGAGGTCGACATGATCATGAAGCGAGTCGGTGCTGCAGGCGAAGAGCCGCAGATTCAAATCGATTTGCAAACCGGCATGGCCGTGAAGATCGGCGACGGGCCGTTCAAAGGATTCGAAGGAAAAGTCAGCGAGATCGACGGCAGTCGCGGCAAGGTAAAAGTGCTTGTGAGCATGTTCGGCCGTGAGACGCCGTTGGAACTGGACTTCACACAGGTGAAGAAGGTCTAACAGCCAAACCCTTGCCAACCGGCAGGGGTTTTGCTATAAACACTTCACTGTTACGCAGTTTATGTGAGGGCATGCTTCCGCCCGGATCGTAGCTACTCGCTACTTTCTACTCACTACTCACTCCAGCTATGGCTAAAAAGGTTAAGACACACATCAAGGTCCAAGTCATCGGAGGTCGCGCCACGCCAGCTCCCCCGCTCGGTCCTGCCCTCGGTCAGCATGGCATGAACATCGCCGAATTCTGCAAGCGCATCAACGATGCGACACAGGATCGTTTGGGCGAAGTTGTGCCAGCGATCATCACGCTGTACGAGGACCGTTCCTACGACTTCGTGCTCAAGACCGCGCCGGTCTCAGCTTTGCTCCTCAAGGCTGCAAAGATCGAGAAGGGCGCAGCGAAGCCGAATATCGAAAAGGTCGGCAAGGTTACCAAGGCGCAAGTCCGCGAAATTGCAGAGATCAAAATGCCGGACTTGAACTGCCACGACATCGAAGCTGCGATGCGGCAGGTGGAGGGCACGGCGAGGAACATGGGCGTCGAAGTGGTTGGATAACGCAACACGCGCCACACGACAGAAAACCCCCCGGTCGAGCTCAGCTCGACGGGGGGTTTGACATTCCGATGGGCTTTCGCTACTGTCTTCCCACTAAATCGTATGTGGGAGACCGGGCTAATACCCCCGTCACCTGAACCACGTATGGCGCGATCCAAGCGCTACACCGAGCTCAAGAAGCTCATCGACCCGAAAAAGTTGTACACGCCGGAGGAGGCCGTTGCGCTCGTCAAAAAGACGTCGACGACTAAATTCGTGCCGTCGATTGAGGTGCACATGAACCTCGGCATCGACGTAAAGAAGGGAGACCAGCAAGTGCGCTCGACGATTCTTTTTCCGCACTCGATCGGCAAGACCAAGAAGGTGATCGCCTTCGTGCAGGCCGACAAGGAAAAGGACGCGAAGGAGGCCGGCGCTGACATTGTCGGTGGCGAGGAGCTCATCGCAGAGATTGCCTCAAGCGGCAAGATGAACTTTGATGTGGCCGTCGCAACGCCAGACATGATGCCGAAGCTCGCCAAGGTCGCGAAGATTCTCGGTCCGGCCGGCCTCATGCCGAACCCAAAGACGGACACCGTCGGCGCGAATATCAAAAAGCTCGTCGAAGACGTGAAGAAAGGTAAAGTCGCTTTCAAGAATGATGCGACCGGCAATATCCACCAGATTATCGGTAAGGCCGAGCTTGGCGAGAAGGAATTGCTCGAAAACCTCACGCTACTTGTCGAAGCCGTCAAGAAGACGAAACCCGCCTCATCGAAAGGCACGTTCATCAAGTCGCTGACGGTGACGTCGACCATGGGCCCGGCAGTGAAGATTGATACGGGACGGTTCGAATAACTCCAGTCCAAAAACCTAAAACCTGTCACGCAGACCACACGATCCCGAAAGGGGTCGTTTTGGTACTTGTCCCGTTGACGAACGGGGTTGACAAAAATCATCTTTAAATGTAAGCACGCGTCACAGTCGCACCCTCAAACACAGAAAGATTGGCAAACATGTCCTTTGGTATGTCCATGTCGTTCAGCATGAGGCAAGAGCAGCGATTCACGCAGCAGATCAGCATCTCGCTGCCGTCGGTCCAGTGGAGCCTCGTGCAGGCATTCGACGCCGGTGATCTCGGACCGCCCCCGTACGTCGAGCCGACGTTCGAGGAGGAACTCTTCGAACCCCGGATCCAGGTCGTTCGTTCGCAGATCGATGGCTTCGACGCGCTGACGCATCTCGAGCGTCTGCGTCGCATCGATGATGCGAACAAACTGTTTCACTTCGTCTACTCGCGCGGCAAGGGTCTCGATGACGGCCGAGTGCTTGGGTACTTCAAGGTACCCCTGCTCCGCAACTACAACGTCAATCCGGACAAGATCCGGATCCGCGTCACGGCCGCCGAGTATGAGACCGCAACCGCGATGATCGCGGCGGTCGGCGACATGGAGCGCATTGCGCGCGCCGTCCGCTACCACGGGCTCTACCAGGACGTGCTCAAGCACCTGAAGCGCATGGGCGCGAAGCTCGAGCACACGGTGCTCGTGTCCGTGGACCGTGGCGGTCGCATCCCGTGCACGCTTCTCCAGCGCGCACTCGACCTGCCGACCATGCTCACCCTCAAGGTGAACCAGGGATCGAACGGCGACGGCCTCGACGAAGACCGCCTGCGCGAGTCCGAAGCGCGCGGGGACTTGCGCGGCAAGCACGTGCTCTTCGTGGATTCGACCGTGGACTCCGGCCGCCAGTACCGCTGCCTCACCCGCTTCTTCGATGCGGAGTCGTGGCAGGGGCGCCTCGGCCATGCCGGATGGAGCCTCGTCGGGTCGAATGAGTACGGCAAGAGCGTCGGACCCAAGCACCAGGACATCAACTGGGGCGTGGATCCGGATGCGACCTTCGAGGACCGGCCCGAGCTCATGGGGATCGACTACGCCCCCGGCTCGATGACCAAGGTTGTCGAATGCCCGTGCGATGCTTCGCGTGCCATTCGCGCGTGCCTGCTCTCGGTGCCGGACGGGTGGTTCTACGACGCCCAAGACATCACCGGACAGATCGAACGCCAGCGGAAGATCTGGACGAGCAAACAAAAGGCTCGCCGCGTGGCGCACCGCGCCACGGTAAGCAAGGATCGCGCAACCCATCGTCGTGAGACGGAGGAGTGGCGCGCCGAGAACAAGCGAAAGACGGCGGCAAACCGTTTGGAGCGCCGTCTCGAGCGTATCACCGGCTCCACGCGGTGGCAGACGCTGCGTGCACAGCACGGGGCACTCCCCGCCGAGACGTTGCCCGCTCCGCTCGTAGCGCAAGCCAGTGCGATGCACGGCAACGTGCTCGTCATCGGCAGCGGCCGGCAGACCCTGCCGGACGCCTCGGCTTCGTACGTCGCCGATTCGCT
>CAYGDS010000007.1:0-10583 GCA_964348595.1 uncultured Gammaproteobacteria bacterium
GTATGCACCACGCCGTCGGCGCCGATCCGCACCCCGAACTCCTTCTTGCCTAATCCGCATCTTTCGCCACGCGAACGGTGCGGTTTTTCGTATCTTGACGAACCTGTTTGACGCCGATTTCCAACTCCCGCATGCTGGAAGGAGGTCCGGTGTGAGGATTCGGGCTAATCATTCGTCTCGGGGCCGAATACACCTACGCTTTGGCGGGGTGGATAGGCTCTAGCGGCTACATTCGCCGAGTCGTCGGCCTGCCGGCATCGCTCGCAGGATCGAACAACGCACGGCGTACGCCCATTGAGGAGCAGCCGAATGGCCTCACATCGGGCTTTTGATTACCCTTGCCGATTCAGCAAAGTTTTGATACCTTCGTCTCACGAAATTTATGCCGAGGTAGCTCAGTGGTAGAGCGCTGCCCTGAAGAGGCAGGCGTGGCCAGTTCGATTCTGGCCCTCGGCACCACGTAAAAACACACCAAGCAGGTGTGTTTTTAGATTGGCGTGTTCACGTGGCGCGGCCAAAAAGAAAAAGACGCCCTTGGGGGCGCCTAGGAGGTGATGCGCTACTTCCTTTCACGAAGAAGCAAGCGGCGGGCGTAGTATTCGCCGAGATACCTGCTGGCCGCAATGATGACTCGTGGGTCCTCTGCATGCTCCAACTGGTCTTTGAGAAAGCTCGTCGTGTGCCGGAACGCACGCATCAACATTAGCTTTCGCTCAACATCCAGGGCTTGCCGGTAGGCCGGCTGTAGCGCACGTTGCAAGACCTTGCGCACCGGGTTGCTGGTCATGGTCCTTCCGCTGGAATCGCAGAACGAGCTGTGTAGTTCGATGAAGAATTCGATCGGAACGAGCTCGTACTTCAGCGCAAAGGCGCAGAGCCGCGCCGAGTCCTTACCAGTCATGCCACCCTGATTGAGCAGGGGGTGGGTGAGTAGACTTGTCACGACTTGGCGCAGCTCTTGTTTTTGCTCGTCGGAAGTTTGCGCTGAAAGCCAGATGTCTCGGATGGCGGCTACGCGCAGCCTCATAGGCAGCCTGTCGTTGTGGCAGCGCCGTATGAGATTGTCATGCTCCTCCGACCCCGAGTGCTTTGCAGATGTGGCGCCGATCTCGTCTTCGTTTCCGTTCATACTATCAACTCCTTTCGCGTTGCGTTCGGCTTGATGAAACGTAAGCTTATTTGGTTTTCTTTACAAGACATATATTGACACAAGTCAATAAATTGTTTATAGTTAGCCAAACGGTTGTCATATATTTTTCGTCAACAGTATGCGAACACACCCGACCACATCCCCAGGACTCCTAGCCTTTCTTCAAGGGCTTGGTTTGAAAGACAAGGACATTCGCGTGTATATAGCCCTGCTTAAGGTTGGAAATGGGACGGTTCGTGCGATCTCACGGGAAGCGAATATCGAGCGGACAACGTGCTATAGCATCCTCATCAATTTGCGCGGACTCGGCTTGGCGGCAAGTTACAAAAAGCGAAACATGCTCCAGTTCAGTGCGGTGTCACCCGAGCGTTTGAACGATCTTTTGCAACGTCGAATTGAAGAACAAGAGCAGCTCCAGCGAACATACAAACAACTGGTTCCGGATTTGCTTGAACTTTTTCGTTCGGAATCACAACGCTACAGCATTAAGCAGTTCGAAGGGATTAATAGTCTGCCGGGTATATACTGGTCGCTCTATCACGGCGCGACTCATGCCGATGAGAGTCTCGAATTCACGAATTGGGGAGGAAAGCACGCCCTTTTTCCCGAGCAAGCGCGTGAAGATGCGTACACGTTTTTCAAGAAACAAGGCATCGTCACGCGGTCTATCCTCGTGGAAGATGAAATCACCAAGTCATGGAAGAGTGATGGAAAGGGAAAAGAGATGGCAAAAAATATCCGCTTGATAAATAATCCAGGATGGGACTATTTCGTGAATATGGAAATGTGTCGCGATAAGATCGCTTTAGTCACCTATCGAGATGACGTGCATTTTCAAGGTCTCGTGATAGAGAGTCCCGAGATGGCGGCCATGTTCCGCCTTTTTTTCGAAACGTTGTGGGCGGTTGCCAAATAGAAAAACACTGGTCTACACCGTATGAGAGTCGGTGCGCCGACATAATGCTGCGGTACGGTGGTGCGATCAAACAGAGTTCTGACGTCATTCACCCTGGCGCACCATGATAGTCCCCGGCTAGCGCCGGGGATTTTTGTCATATGAAATGCAAAGGGAGGCGAGGGCCTCCCGAGAGTCAGCCGGCACAGCGCGCGGCGATGGTGTTCATGAACCGTCGGATACTGCGCTTGGCTTCCGAGAACTGGTGGAAGCGAATGTTGGTGATGTGCGGCAGTTCGTAGAGCGGGTCCCCGGGCAAGTGGAGTCCCGCTGGCTCGAGCTGAAGCGCGAGCACGGGGATGCCGTGCAGGTGCGCGTACATCGTGATGGCGCCACGCAAGTCGTTCTGACCGTCGCGGATGATCACGACGCAGTCGGAGGACTTGATCTGGGGAAAGAGCCCGTGGAAGAAGTTGGGCACAGTCGTGCGCATCGCCGTCTCGAGATTGATCCCGAGCGCTGGCGTATTCGCACGCGGGAAGATGCCGCTCGTCCGCTGCCTGACGACAATGCCGTACGTCTGGAGCTCCGCGTGGACTTCCGCATGGAGCTCGCGCTGGGTCTCGACGAATCGCGCCGTCTGCGGATCGAGCGCGGTTCCGGACGAAGTAAACTCGCGCGCGATGAGAAAGATCTGCCTCATTCGAACCTCCTCGGTTTTATCATAGCATGGTGTCTTGCACCGTCGAACACCTTCCGGTAGATTGCATGTCACAAAACCGCGCCGAAGCCTACGCGTAGGCGGGTGTCGTATAGTGGCTATTACCGCAGGTTTCCAACCTGCTGAGAGGGGTTCGATTCCCCTCACCCGCTCCAAAGCAAAGACCACCTTCACGGTGGTCTTTGTTGTTGAACGCGTCCGAACTATACGAGAACGCTCGTGACTTCAAGGATCGCCGTCTTCAAGTAACGTCCCTCTGGAAACGCCAAACGTTCGGCGTGATCAACGGGTTGCGACAACACATCGAGGATGCGCACGTCGCGCCCGGCACGACCAGCGGCACGACGGAGCATCGAACGGAAGTCGTCCGGGTCCACACGGCCCGAGCACGAGCTCGTAACAAGTATCCCACCTGGCCCAAGGAGCCGAAAACACGCGGCGTTCAGTGCGCCATACGCCTTCAGGGCCTCATCCGTCTTGCTGCCGTGTCTCGCGAACGCAGGTGGATCGCATACGATGAGTTCGAACGCGCGCTGCGCGAGCGAAGGATCTTCCAGGTACTCGATCACATCTGCTTCCGTGAACGCGAAACGGCTTTCATCATCTGGATCCATGCCGTTCAAGCGCACCTGCTCTTGTGCGGCTTCGAGCGCCGGGTGTGAAGCGTCAACCGATTCGACATAGCTCGCACCACCCATCGCCGCGTGAACGCTGAACGCGCCGCTGTACGAAAACAGGTTCAGAACATTTTTGTCTTTTGCGAGCTGCCCGACGCGACGTCGCGCTTCGCGTTGATCGAGGAAGAACCCGGTCTTTTGTCCCTTGAGTACGTCCGCAGAAAAAGTGAGACCGTGCTCCTCGAACTTGATCGGCGCGTCGATCGTGCCCACATGCACGGCCACGGGGCGATCCTGCAGACCTTCTTGCTTGCGTGCCTCAACATCCGAGCGCTCCACGATGGCTGTTGGCACAAACGCGCGCGTGAGCGCAGTCACAATCTCTTCTCGCAAGCGATCCATGCCCGCTGTATGCAGCTGGAACACGAACACGTCGCCATAGCGATCCACAATGAGACCCGGGATCCCATCGGTCTCCGCATGAACAAGCCGATACCCCGTCGTCCGTTCCGGAAGCCTCGAACGCTTCCACGCGTCCAGCGACTTGAACTTCCCCTCAAACCACTGGGCGTCGATTGCACTTCTGGCATCTGACATCTGGGTTCTGACATCGTGGGTGATTAGTCGGACGCGAATCGACGTCAGCGGATTAAACGTCCCAATCCCGAGCCGATCTCCGTCACGCGACTGGACTTCGACGAGCTCTCCAGGCTCGAGGCCCTCTGGACCCTCGGCAATCGCCTCCGAAAAGACCCACGGGTGACCCGCGCGAATCGGAACATCCTTGCCTGGCTTGAGCACGACGACGGGGAGGGGAGTCATAGGATCGATCTTATGTAGCATGGAATGTTGTTTCTGTCATGCTCCCTCAGTGCCTTGGATATGCTATCGTTGCCCATATGTTCAGAGGATTTCTCGTCGTGTGTTTGCTCATCACGACGCTTGCGGCCGCCATGCCCGCGCGCGCTGTGCCGTGCACCGGAGTCAACGAGCACATTTATACGGTCGACGTGCAATCCAATGCCGTTCCGGTTTCCGGAGCGCAAATCGGCTTCTACCGTGAGTCGTCCTACACTTTTCTTGCTGATAATAGATTAGTGAGCGGTGCGGCCGACGCGCAGATCACGTCGGGATCAAATGGCTCGGCGACGATCTCACTCGAACAAGGATTTTATTACGTACAGATCATCGCTTCAGGTTACGAAAATTATCGCACGAACGTCACCGTACCTGCCGATGGAACCTGCGGACATACCACCATCCACCTCACGAATCCGGGGCAGGTCACGCTCGACCCGGCACGTTCGACGTCCACTCTCGACCTTTCGTTTATCTACGCAGATTTGATCTCTTCCGCCATCGTCACCATCCAGGCCTACAACACGGTAGGCAGCGTGATGCCAAATGTCGCGGTGAATCTCACAGGTAGCCTTACGGGTTTGCGCATCACCGCGCATGCGACCTCGACGGATGGTGCAGGCAGGGCCCGCTTTACCGTCCAAGGTTCCTTGCCCGGTTCGGCGATTCTCTCGCCTGTCCTTGGGTCCTACGGTCTCGCACCGCACACACTCCAGGTTCTCGCAGGTTCTAGCACGAGCTCGGCTATTGTCTCGCGCTCCCTCTCAAGCGTCACGCTGGGCGGATCGCCAGCGGATGCGACGGGCCAACCAAACATAACCGTGACCGTCACGGCACGGACGGAAAGCGGCGCGCCCGTAGTCGGCTCGCCCGTTTCGATCCGGCCCACGGCCGCGGACATTATCGTCTCGCCGGCGTATGGCTTAACGGATGTGAACGGCCGCGCGTTCTTCACCATGGCGAGTACGAAACCCACGGTTGGCACGGTCGCAGCCTTGCTCGGGTTCATCGCGCTCGATGATCGGCCATCATTTACCTTTCTCAAGCCGCTCTACGGAACAACACCATTCGTTCCGCTCGCGCCCTACTATCCCATGGGTACGCGCCCGCCGGTCGGTGCGCTCATCAAACTTCCTGATGATGGCGACGTGCTGACGCAACCCGATAGCACGGTGTATTACATCGGATCCGACGGCCGCCGACATCCCTTTCTGCACTCGCGGTACTACCTCACGTGGTATACACATTTTAACGACGTACGCACCGCGGCCCCCGAAGTCATGGCGTCCTTTGCCTTGGGTAACCCAGTTCCATTTCGTCCGGGAAGAAATTTTCTGAAATTCGAAAGCGACCCACACGTATACGCCCTCTCCTCTCCGGGGATTATTCGTTGGGTACAGACGGAGGACGTAGCGGCGGCCATCCTCGGTTTGGACTGGAACAAAAAAGTATTCGATTATCCCGCCTCAGAATTTGTGCACTTCGTCGGTGGCGATGTGATTGATCAAGCATCCGATTACGACGCAATCCAGGAGTACATGAACTCCGATATTCCCGACCGCACGTTTGCTTCTAGCGGCTAACTGAGATGGTGACGCCCAACTGTGCGAACGGAGCGTTGACACGCACGCGGTCGTACGTGGTTCGATTCACGAAATACCCCGTGCCATTGGCAGAGGCGCTGGTTGGATCTGTGGGTATCGAAAGAATGTAGCGTTCAAGATCCGTGAGCACGGCGAGGTTGATGAGACCGGAGCAGCTCGTAGCGTCGGTGCGACAAATTTCTGTAGACCCTGACGTGATGGCGGACGGGATGATGCCGCTGTTGTCGATGGCGTATTGGTGGACGGCATTTAAGATCGCGTTGACGTCGCTCCGGCGCTGCGCGTTGTTGGATTGCGCAAGGTTGCGCGGGGGATTGATCGCGATGAGTACTATGGTCGCTAAAATCGTAATGATCGCTAACACGAGCAAAAGCTCAATGAGCGTGAAAGCGGACCGAAGGTTCCCCGTACGCATGCGCATAGGTGCCGAAGCAATGGACTCAGTATAGCAGATGGAGGCCGCTTGGCGGAAACGGATATGAAAAGCGCCCCGGTCGTGGCGCATGGTCATGCGCCGCTACCGGGGCGGTGCGCTCCTACCGGAGCGGAGAGATGAAGCTGAGCTCGAGGCCCTCGTCCTTGGCGGACGAGAGGACGATGTCACGGACGTAGCCCTTGACCGAGCCCTCCTCGTTGAGGAAGCCGAGCTCGAGAAGGCGGCGTCCACAACCGTCGAAGAGGGCGTGCTGCTTGTCGCGCGACTTCATCACGAGCTCGTGCAGCAGGATCGCACCCGTGTCGCGACCCTGCGTGAGCTCGTAGAGCTTGGCCGTGACGCTCTTCACGTGCGCTCGCAGGACCTTCGCCCCGTTCTTCAGCTCGACGAGCTCATCCGGGTCCTGGGTCGTGTCGGTCGTGGTCGTGACTGCCTGGATCTCGTTCATGGGTCCCCCTGGAAAAGGTGCGTGGGCCGCTATGGTGCCGGAGGCCCGGTTTCGTGTCAAGGCACCGCGGTTGCTGCCGTGCCAAGGGTCTGAAACGAAAGAGCGCACCCGGAGGCCGCTCTTTGTTGGAGAGGGCGCGGGTGCGCTGATCAGGTGATGACGAAGCTTTCGTCACCGGTGTCGTCACCTGCCGAGATGACGAATCGTGGTTGCGGGCCAGCCGTTTTCTCGAAGTCGAACAGCATGACCACGCCGCCTTCCAAGCTGATGGTGACCCCATCTCCGTCGGCCTCGATGTCTTCGACGCGCTTGCCGACGCAAGTTCGTCTCATCCTTTCGATGAATCCGTCGAGATCATCAAGAGGTTTCGAAACGGGTGGGTCGGCACTTGCCACGGCCTCGTGAAGGCACAAGTGCAAAATCACGACGCTGGCCGTCGACTTGCCCGCGGCCTTTCCGTTGCCGGCAACTCGCTTGAGCTGCTGAACGGTTCTGATCTTGAGACCGGGTCTCGGGGCGTTTGTCGTCTCGATGCTAATCGAGCTGGACGTCTCGATGACTCCCACCAGAGCCTGATGATGGAAGAGGTGCAGCTTCTTGTCCTTCGGGCTGAAAAGGACGTTGTCTACCTCCGCACCGACCAGCCTGCCGGGAAGCTTGAACCCCATGGTGATTCGCCAAGATCCTGATCGAAGCAGCTCCTGCATTCTCTGGAGAGTGATCGTACCCATGAAGCACTCCTGTTTGTTGGACGGGTAGACACTTGATATCAAAATATAGAATATTGTCAACCCCTGCCGAAACGAAAGAGCGCACCCAGAGCGGGTGCGCGTGAGACGAATCAGCCTTGCGGGCCATCCTTGATGAGCGTGGGCACGCTCCGGCCTCCGATGAGCGCCACGTGGAAGTAGCTGTCACGGAGGGCGTCGAGAACTTCGTCCAAGTCGGACGCATCCTCGTACCCCTTCGGCACGGGGATCGTGCGCGGATCGTTGATGGGCTTGCCTTGGAAGACGTGGGCACCGTTCACGAAGCCGATGTACCAGCCCTCATCGAAGTCTACATCCGCGAGAGGGCAGGTGCTCGACCCGCCCGTCGGAATCGCCGTCGCGTTCACCGGCGGATCGAAGCGATAGGTACCGCCGCGCACGAGGTGCTGGCATGCCGCTTCGTTGACGGTGCGTTGTTCGTGGGAAAAGTCCTCGGCATCGGTCTGCAACATGGGATTATCTCCATCTTCGACCACCGACGAAATGTCGGTAGGCAGAGAGGAGTTCCGTCCCGACTGAGTTGTCGGGACGGCTCCAGAAGTCCCCTGCGCGCGAGCTACAGGGTGTAGACGGCGACGCGCTTGCTGCTGCGCGCGATGCCGCCGAGAATGGCGTAGGTGTCGGCGCCACCCATCTGTCCGATCATGCCGCTGCCCATGAGGACGGCGCCGACCGTTTCGGCGTCGGGAGCGTCGAGCTTGTTCAGACACTGCTCGACGAGCGACGGGGTCTTGCTCCAGCCACTCCCGGCCAGCGCGTGGCAGACGAGTGCGTGGAAGGTGCGATCCTTGGTGCTCATGGAGAGCGTTTCGCCGAGCTTGTTGCCTCCTGTGTTCGCGAGGGCCTTCCAGTAGCGCTGCGTGACGACACCGGCAAAGCCCGCGTCGTTGAATCCCTCTGCGTTGACGGCGAAGACGATGTGCTTGTGCGGAGTCTTGAGGATGTCCCCGCGAACCATGTCGACGATCATTCGTTCCTCCTTGTTCAACCACCATCTACGTATCAAAAAACCTTGATTTTGTCAAGGTTTCTTGGTGGCTGTGCCACGTGAGCCGCTAAGCAAAAGCCACAGCTTTTGCTGCGGCTTTTACGTGGTCGGGCTGGTGGGACTCGAACCCACGACCCTCTGCTCCCAAAGCAGATGCGCTAGCCAACTGCGCTACAGCCCGATATCTGAGATTGTGGAGGCCAGCTTAGATGAGATTGCGTGAAATGAAAAGACCCCGCCACCTGGTCGGCTTTCGTTTGACGTTATGCGCTACGCGTTCCACGATACGCGGGATATGCGCCTCACGATCGACGCTCGCATGATGGGCGCGGGAAACACCCGCGGCATTGGGCGTTACATTAAAGAGGTGACCGATCACTTGCGGCCGCTGCTCGATTCAAACGATGAGCTCGTCCTTCTCGAACCTAAGATCTCTTGGTACGGCCTCGCCGAGCAATTCAAAATGCCGTTCGTGTTCCGTCGAGCCAAGGCCGACTTGGTCTGGGTCCCGCATTGGAATGTTCCACTGCTTTATCGTGGTCCACTCGCGATCACCATTCACGATCTTCTCTTGGTTCATCAACCAGCGAGCGCAAAAGCCTCAACGCGCGGCTCCATCATCTCTTCGATCAAACGCATCGGCCACCGCATCATCCTCGCGAACGCGGTGCGCCGTGCGCGCGTGATCTTTGTCCCGACACAAGCCGTCGCCGACGACGTCCGCGCGCATTTTCCGTCTGCATCCTCCAAACTCATCGTCACCGGCGAGGGCCTCTCCTCCCTCCCGCGTGCTACTCACTACTCACTACTCACTACTCACTATCTGCTTTACGTCGGCTCCGCCTACCCGCACAAACGTCTCGACCTGCTCGTTGCCGCGTGGTCCGTCACTGCAGAGAAGCACCCAGCCCTCTCCCTCGTGATCACCGGGAAAGAAGATGTCTTTCTCGGGCGCATCAAAAAACTCGTCGAGGAGCGCCGCATCCCGCGCGTGCACTTTGCCGGTCCCGTCGACGATCAAGAGCTCGCCGCGCTCTACGCGCACGCCACGCTCTTCGCTTTTCCCACGTCATTCGAGGGCTTCGGCCTCCCGCCGATCGAGGCGCTCGCCGCGGGCACACCTGCCGTCGTTTCCGACATCCCAGTCCTTCGCGAAGTCCTGCCAACCGAGGGCGTTTTCTTCTTCAAGAATGGCGACAAAGATGATATGATCCGGGCGATCGAAACCGCGCTCGCGGCGGGATCCCAAGGTCGCGAAGCGGCGGCGCGGGGAGGAGAGGAGGCGCGACGTCGTTGGACATGGGAGCAGGTCGCGCGCCTTACCTTAGACGGTCTCACACATGCCCAAGGCCAAACGCTCCACACTAAAGACGAACCAAAAAAGCGCTCCGACATGGAAGCGCATGAATGAGCGTGCCAAGCTCGAGGATCAGCTGCAGCATGTCGTCGAACAAGGTGCCCAACCAGAAACCCGCGGTCTGCGTCCCCAGGTCGACGAACCAAGACTCACCATCAACAGGAAGCCGGCGATACGTCCAACGCACATCGCGCTTGATCGTGAGATTCTCGCAGCAGCCGCACCCAAACAGCCACGCCGCATACGCGTCGAGATTAAGCGCGGCGAGCATGAGCCGAGCGTGCACGTGATCCCGCTCCTCGCAGGATCAGCGGCCGGTCGAACAATCGAGCGCGAGCCGTTGCTAGCGTCCATCACCGATTGGACCGCCCCCTACGAAGAACCGCCATCGATGGAATCCATGGCGAGCCTGTCCGCTGATTTGCGCGTCGACGAGATCGACCCGCATATCTTTCACGAGCAGTTCACGCCGGCGGATGCCGATCATGCCTACAGCGCCGTGTACGGCTTTTGGGATCGCGTGCGCATGCCGTTCATTCGGTATGAGGCAGCTCCCGTCGCGGCACTCCCTGTCGACGAAGCGCCTAGTCTGTGGGAACGCGCTGAGCACATCGTCGAGTACACCGTCGAAGAAATCAAAGATCGCGAAGAAGAGATCATCACCGATCTCGAGCAGGAGTGGTCGGTTCCCATCGTTGTCCCGCGACTCGTCCCGGGTCGCGTCATCATGGGCCTCCTT
>CAYGDS010000007.1:10593-16815 GCA_964348595.1 uncultured Gammaproteobacteria bacterium
CTCTCGGCGGCTCATGGTCCGAAGTTCGCTCACGCGGCGAGGCGGCCATCACAAGTGCGCAAGCGGCATTCAGCGGGGATCCGACAACCGCGCAGGCTTGGTTGCAGGTCTCAACCGAGCTTGCGGCCCTCGACCGATCCTTAAACGGCGTCATGGCCCTGGGTGGCGCGCTCGGAAACACCGTGCCCTCGGCTCGCGCGCTCATTCGTGCCGGCGAGCAGGCCGCCGAGGCAGCTGCAAGGCTCTCCCAGGGACTCGCACGGGCAATTGCGGAGCCGGCACGCTATCCCGTGGATCGCATCCAAGTCTTCGCCGCGTATCTTGATGAGGCAGCAGCCCGTCTCGACGAAGCGAACGCAGAACTCGCGACGGTGAAGTTCGAATCTCTCCCGGAAGAAGCGCGGGACAAGGCCGAGGACATGAAGCAATTGCTCGCCGAGGCCCATCTCTCCGTGCGTGATCTCCGGGTTCTCTCCACACTCTTCTCAACGGTCCTCGGAGCGGACCATCAGAGGCGCTACCTCCTCGTGTTTCAAAATCCTTCGGAGATCCGGCCCACGGGCGGCTTCATGGGCTCGCTTGCCGACGTCACATTCGATCGCGGGGAAGTGAAAAACGTGTACGTACCCGGCGGCGGTCCGTACGATCTCCGCTCCGAATTGAAAACGCGTCTGCGTCCACCCACGCCGCTCCAGCTCATCGCGAGCCGCTGGGAGTTTCAAGATGCAAACTGGTCACCGGATTTTCCCACCGCCGCAGACACCATCCACCGTTTCTGGAGTGAGGCCGGCCAGCCCACCATCGACGGCATCGTGGCCGTGAACGCCTCCCTCGTCGAACAGCTCCTTGCGCTCACGGGTCCCATCGAGATGCCGGAGTACGGTAAAACCATCACGGCCGAGAATTTTATGCTTGAGACGCAGAAGGCCGTTGAGCTCGAGTATGATCGTGAAGAGAATCAACCCAAAAAATTTATCGGCGATCTCATGCCGAAGCTCCTCGAACGTCTGAAAGCCCTGAGCGGGGCCGACGTGCCGAGGCTCGCGCGTCTCATGGTCCTGGCGCTCGAAACCAAAGACGTACAGGTCGCGTTCTTTGATGACACAGAAGCCGAACTCGTCTCTCGTTTCGGGTGGTCCGGTACCATCAAACCAAGCAAAGGGGATTCACTCGCCGTGGTGAACACAAATATCGCTGGTCAAAAAACGGATGCCGTGATCGACGAGCACGTCCGGCACGAATCCTTGATCGGAAGCGACGGCACCATCGTCGATACGCTCACGGTCACTCGCTCGCACCGTGGTCAAAAGGGGGAGCTCTTTCGAGGCGTGAACAACGTCAACTACATGCGTGTGTACGTGCCGCTTGGTGCGACCCTCCTTTCGGCAGAGGGATTCAACCCGCCACCGGCGAATCTATTCAAAAAGCCCTTGGAGGAAGATCGGCCGGATGCAGAGATCGCCCGTATGGAAGGGAAGGCGACGCGGGGGCCTGGTGGATCATCCGTCATGGAGGAACTCAATCGAACCGTGTTTGCCGGCTGGACCCAGGTCCTCCCAGGCATGAGCACAACGGTCCGACTCCGCTACCGGTTGCCGATGTCCGCAGAGCGCATTGCCCAATCGTTTCAAGAGGATGCGCGGGAAGAGCAGAAGGCCGCGTACGTGCTTGAGCTCACGAGCCAATCAGGAACGCCGCGCCGCACGATCGAAACTTCGGTGCGTACTCCAGAGCTGTGGAAGCAAGAATGGTCTAATCAACAAGCAGGGACCTTCTCTGGACCGTGGAATCGCGATACACTTGTCGCAGTTGTCTTTGACACCCATGCGCAAGATCAAGTCCAAGCCTCCCGCTGAGGAGCTTCCCGAGAAACCCGAGCCAGAAATGCCGGAAGAACCAGAAACATCGGAAGCGATAGAGCCGGAGGTGTCTAAAAAACCCGAGAAGCCCTCAAGAGGCTCGGGCAGACCTGCGCCGGCATCCATAGGCCGTAAGCACATGCCGCCACCTCCACTTCACCCGTGGAAGCACGCGTCGTTTTCGATGACCGGCAAGGGTGAAGTCGTTTCTGATCTCGATGAGAAAGTGGAGGAGAGCGCGATCGAAGAGGGGCTCGAGACTATTTATCTCAAGGATGCAGCCAAAGACGACCTCACAACATTTCATGCCGTAAAACACAATCGTTTTTTGCGCGTCGCGCTGTGGGTCTTGGGCTCGCTCTTTGTCACAAGCGTGTTTGCCTGGGTCGGACTACTGTACTTCCAGCCCTTCGCGGGTGAGGAGGGCCCAGGACTCGTGCTCGAGATCGCAGGTCCAGGGCAAATTGCTCTCGGGCGGGAAGAAACGTATGTGTTGCGTTGGAGCAACCGCTCATTCCAGCCCGTGACGGACGCCTCGGTTCGTCTCAACATGCCGCCGGAGTTCACCGCCACGTCATTTGAGCCTGCCCTCGCGGTTGCGACGGCGACAAAGTGGGATCTGGGCATCGTGGCACCGGGTGAGCAGGGTCGCATCACCGTCAAAGGCATCTTCCTCGGAGAAGTCGGCCAAACGAGTGGAGTGCAAGCCATCGGGGTGTATCGCGAGCTTGGAAAAGAAGGTTCGTCGGACGCGCTCGCGGCCTTGCCCGTGACCTACGAAACCAGTTTGCTCATGGGCGCGCTCGAGCTGCCCGTCAACGTTATTGCTGGCGAGACGGTCGACATTCGATACGTACTCACCAACACGGGTGAGCAGAACATCGATGGGCTCCTCGCGCGTTTCATCCTGCCAGCCGGCTTCATCCTCGGTGCGACGACCTCAGCACCGTTCACCCAGTCGGATGGGGGATACGAGCAGGTGGTGCCCGCGCTCGCTCCGCATGCGACGACGACCGTCGTTCTCTCGGGTTCCTTTGCCTCCGGCTCATCCGGAGAACAAGCGCTCGAGGCCAAGGTTGGTGTGCGTAGTTCAGCCGGCGCATTTGTCGCCATGCATACGGACACAAAAACTCTACCGGTCCTCGCGGGCGACTTAAATTTGCAGTTGGTAGTGAACGGCGCCACCGAATCGCGCCTGCATTCGCCTCGAGATCCGCTACGCATCTCGCTTGCGTATGAAAACGTTAGCCCGGAGCCGCTCTCCGGCGTGTCGATCCAACTCTCCTTTGAATCATTGAAAGATGGCGTCTCGGCGACGGGGACCACTTGGCTTGATTGGAAGCGTCTCGAGGATGTTACGGGAGCCGTAAGTTCCACGCGCACGCGCATCCAGACGCTCCGATATGATGCAACGTCGGTCCCAGAGCTCGCCGAAATCGCGCCCCAGGGTAAGGGCACATTCGATCTGTTGATCCCGACGTTCGGTATTACCACGACGACGCGCGATGCCCGCATCGTCATTCGACTCGAGGGTGCCGTGGCGAAAGTGGGAAAGAATGTTACGGGGCGCACCATCCGAACTCAGCCGATGGAGCTCCGGTATCGCACCGACGCCGCCCTCTCTGCCCACGCTATCTACTTTACAGAGGAAGGCGCGCCGGTCGGTTCTGGGCCGCTTCCGCCTCAAGCCGGGACGACCACGGTCTACCGCGTGGTGTGGCATGTCGGCAAAACCCTGCATGAACTTTCTGACGGTGTCGTGACAGCCGTGCTGCCATCCATCGCGCATTGGGGGGACGTCTTTCTCGCCACTGCGGGGGACATCACCTATGATGCCGAGTCGCGCACCGCTCGTTGGAACATTGGCACCATCCCGTTCGATGCGAACGATGTTGAAGCCACGTTCGATGTGCGGGTGACGCCGACCGATCTAGACGTTGGGCGATTCGCGGCCATTCTGGGGGAGACGGGCTTCACGGCAAAGGACGTCGATACGGGTGAGCCCATCGCCATGAGCAAGCCACCGCTTACCAGCGATCTTCAGGAAGATGAAGGAGCGCGCGGGAAGGGTGTTGTGCGTAAGCCATAGCCCGGAGCAGTATCCAAATGTGGTATAATGACGAACGATCGCCTATGACTTCCCGACCGCGCCGCCCGGGCACCATTCATATTTCCGCGCCCTCGTTTCCGTTGGCGCCGCGCCCGACGATCTATCGTAAAATCGCCTACACATTTCTTGGATTGACGGTCGTCATCCTCCTCGCCGTATTGTGGCTCACTTCGGTGCGCGCAGAGGTTGTGGTGCAGGTACGGCGCGACGATGTGAAGCTCGAACACACGGTCGAGGTTGCCCAAACCCCAGCGGGTGGCCAAATCCCCGGGCGCGTCGTGCGTGACACGTTTGAGCGTGTGCAGGAGTTCACCGTGAAGGAAGCGCCGTCGGCAACCACGGAGCCAGTTCCAACTCCAGAGCCAGCCCCAGCACCAGAGCCCACGCGCCTTCCGGACGATCAAGTGCGCGCGCGGGGCACCGTCAAAATCGTGAACAAGTATTCAAAGAACCAAGTGCTCGTTGCCACGACGCGTCTCGAGTCGCCCGACAAAAAACTCTATCGCATCGAAAAGCGCGTCGAGGTTCCACCCGGGGGCTCAGCAACCGTTGCAGTCTACGCGGACCAAACGGGCTACGCGTATGCAATTGGTCCAAGCAAATTCACCATCCCTGGACTCTACGATCCGCTTGAGGTTTACATCTATGCCGAATCGAGCGAGGCATTTGAGGCGCTCCCGATCGAAGGAGAAAAGTTACCGACCCCCGTCGCCTCAACTCCTCCGTCCACTCCAGCACCAGTCGCAGTCGCGCCAGTCACGACCTCTGGGAAGCGCGTGACGGTGGGGGACATCGAAGAGGCGGAACGTGCGCTCATGGAAGAAGTCGTGTCTCGCGCAAAGAGCGATCTGTCGACCCGCGCCGCCGTACCGGATTGGGACGTCGTTTATCTCGTGCGCGTGGTTGATAAAAAAACAAACGCGACCGTGGGTCAAGTGACCGACACCTTCCTTTCGTCACTCAAACTTGAAGTCACGGCGGTGTATTATCCAAAAGAGGACATGCAGGCGCTAGTGCGTACACGATTACGTGAGCGCATTCCCGAGGGGCGCGAGATCCTCTCATTCGGTGGAGAAGAAATTAGCTACTCGGTCGAATCCGCTGATCCGGACACGGGCGTGGCGAAGATCCAAGTCGCTGCCAATGCCTCGTATCGCTTGAGTGCCGAGAGTCCTCTCCTGCAGCCAACTGTCGTCGCTGGTAAATCAAAAGCCGAGGCCGAACGCATCCTGCGCTCGATCGATGGCGTCGAGAGCGTCACCATCACCATTCGCCCAAGCTGGCTCGGGACCATCCCATCGATCAAAGATAAGATTACGATGACGATCCAGTAATGTCGAAAGTCCATAAAGTCCATAAAGTCGAATGTCACGCAAAATGAAAGATGAAAGACCTCACTTCTGGCATCTGACATCTAGGTTCTGACATCTGGTCCATGTGTTCGAGCTAGGGGATTTGTCTTTTGCTGCTACGTGATACATGATACGTGCACAAGACTATGGAGTATCCCATCGAAACACGCCGCCACAGTGCCGCGCACGTCATGGCCGCCGCAGCCAAACGACTTTTTCCAGAGATCAAACTCGGCGTCGGACCCGTGGTCGAACACGGGTTTTATTATGACCTCGATATCGGGCGCCCGGTCACTCCCGACGACGTCAAAGCCATCGATAAAGAGATGCGCCGCATCGTGAAAGAAAATCCCGCGTTCACGCGCGAGGAACTCTCGCTCACGCAGGCGATCAAACTCTTCAAGGAGCTTGGCCAAACGTACAAAGTAGAGCTCTTGAACGATCTCAAGACCAAAGGGACAACCTCGGTGAGCGCGGAAGAGGCGCAGGACATCGATCCGCAAAATGTTGGCGAGGTCACCATCTACCGCACCGGCGAGTTCGTCGACCTCTGCCGCGGTCCGCATGTCACCGAGGCCAAGGACATCGGCGCATGGAAGCTCCACAAAGTCGCTGGGGCGTATTGGCGCGGCAAGGCCGAGAATCCGCAAATGCAGCGCATCTACGGTTTGTGTTTTGAAACGAAGGACGAGCTCGCCGCCTACGAAACCATGCTCGTCGAGGCCGAGAAGCGCGATCATCGCAAGCTTGGCAAAGAGCTCGGGCTCTTCGTCTTTTCCGACCTGGTCGGTCCGGGACTCCCGCTTTGGACGCCGCGCGGCACGGTCGTCCGCGAATTGTTGAACGCCTTCGTAACCAGCCTGCGTGCCCCGTATGGCTTTGAGCGCGTGACGATCCCGCA